>NZ_JBVHLF010000049.1:0-13418 GCF_055559155.1 Kitasatospora sp. NPDC024654 | reverse complement strand
GGGGGGGGGGGGGGGGGGGGGAGGGTCTTCTTCTTCCTCTCCTCCCCTCCCTCCCCCCCCCCCCCTCTCCCGCCCCCCCCCCCCCCCCCCCCCCCTGTCTTCCCCCCCCCCCCCCCCCCCCCCCCCCCCGGCCGTGTCCGGCCTCAGCCGTCGCGGACCACGAAACCGCCGAGTTCGTCGTACACCTCGTCACCGGGGTGCAGCAGGCCGGCCGGGTCCGTGCAGTCCGCGTTCCGGTACGACTCCACGTCGCGGTCGGTCTCGTCGCGCAGCGCGAAGCCGGGGCGGTCTCCCGGGTAGCAGCGGCCGGGCAGCGGGTCGGCGAGCACGGCCTCCGCGTCCGGGCCGTGGGCGGGACGGTAGCGCCAGGTCACCGCGCCCGGGTGCGGGAGCGGCGCGGGGGCGGCGGGCAGCCGCGGGTAGTCCCGGCCGGCCTCCAGGGTGCCGAACAGCTGTGGGACCGTCACCAGGGTGAAGCCCCCGGCCCGCAGACCGTCGATCAGCTCGGGCAGCGCGTCCGGTGTGCTGGACACGGTGTCGTGCATCAGGATCACCGAGCCCGGGCGGGCCAGCGTCACCCCGCGCCGCGCGGTACCGGCGGCGTCGTCGTCCCGCCAGTCGAGGGAGTCGACGTCCCAGAGCACCAGCGGGTGGCCGGTCCGCCGGACGGTCGCGCTGAACGCGCCGTACGGCGGGCGCACGCCGGTGGCCCGCTCCACCGCGTCCGCGCCCTGGTCGATCTCCTGGTTCACCCTTTCGGCGTCCAGCTTGGCCAGCTGGGCGTGGTCATAGGTGTGGTTGCCGACCGTGTGGCCCTCGGCCAGCTCCCGGCGCACCAGTGCGGGCCGGGCCGCCGCCTCCTGACCGACCACGAAGAAGGCGGCCCGGACCCGCTCCGTGGCGAGGGCGTCCAACAGGCGTGGCGTGACGTCGGACGGCCCGTCGTCGAAGGTCAGCGCGACGCGGCGGAGCCGGGCGCAGTCCGGTCGCGCCGGATCGGGTACCGGCTCGGCCGTTGGCGCGATCGCCGGGGCGGCGTTGAACGGCCGGACCAACCGGGGCGGCTCCGCCTCGTGGCCCGACCCCGGGCAGCCGTGCCGCGAGCAGCCCGGGGAGCGGCCGGTGGTTCCCGGTGGCGCGGCCACCACCGGCCCGAGCAGCAGTCCGAGCAGCAACCCGAGCAGCACGACCAGCGCTCTCCCCCGGCGACGCCCGGTCATACCGGCAGCGACTCCGCCAGCAGGCGGCGTCCCAGCACCGACGAGTAGCCGATCCCCCGTTCGGATGGTTTGACCGACCCACTCACCCGTTCGGTGGCGGCCCTGGTCGCCAGTAACCGCCGCGCCGTCGCCAGCGCCCGCTCCGGATCCCGCTCACCCGTGTAGATGCACACCGTGTACTGGGCATCCCCGCGCCGCCGCGCGTGTGCCTCGGTGTGCGGGCAGGCGTCCAGGGCGTCGAGTTCGGCAACGAGCTTCCGCAGCACCGCGTAGTCGATCAACGGCATGGCCTAGTCCTTGTCATCGGTCACCACGGGCGATTACCCGGTCACGGAGGGATCGTCTCCTCGCCGCGCCGACTCCGCAACGTTTCCGCGGCCCGCGGACCGGCCCCCGGGCCTCAGGGCTCGATCAGCCACGCGATCAGAGCGACCACCCCGGATCCGACCGTGCCGACGGCGGCGAGCAGCGCGAACCGGGCCACCAGCCCTCTCAACCACGGCACCCAGAGCGCCGCCGCGATCCGCTCCCAGAGCCGGGGGGCGGCAGTCTCGAAGGCACCGCCGAACCCGGTGAGGCCGCCCAGCGCGAGGAGCAGGCAGAGACAGACACCGGCCAGCCGTCCGGCGATGGGCGCCACTCCGACCCGGTAGCAGTGCTCACCCGGCGCCTCCTGCACCGGCAGCACGGTGTTCCGGTGGAAGGAGTCGTCGATCGAGGCGAACGGGTCCACCCGGCTGCCGTCGTCGGCGCGGAAGGTGCCGTAGCAGGTGGTGTTCCGGTTCTTGCCGCTTCCCGTGGTGACGCAGCCGGTGATGGTGAGCAGGCCCGGGGTACCCGCCAGCCGGGTCGAGTACCGCAGCCCGTCGGCCAGTGAGACGGCGCCGCCCGCGCCGAGGCCGGTGAAGAGCAGCGCGCCGAGGATCAGGGACAGCGTGGCGCCGATCCGGCCCCGCCAGGTCGACGGCTCGTTCCGTCCGAGCGCACCCGCCGACCGGTCACCGCTCCGCCGCGCCGCCATCGCCCGCTCCGCTCCCCAGTTCCCCGTGGGCCGCCGCTCGCCGACCGGGCGGCGCGCCCTGGCGGAGCATCATGCCAGCTCAACGACACAGCACCCCGTCCGGGTCGGTCCCGGCCGGGGTGCGGCGAGCTGGTCCGGAGTCAGAGCCTCCGCAAGGCCGGCAGCAGCACCTCCTGCGACCAGTCCAGGAAGGCCGGTTGGCTCTCGCCACCGATCTGAACCAGCGCGACCTCGCCGAACCCCGCGTCGGCGAAGGCGCGGACGGCGTCGACGAAGTCCTCCACCTCGTCCCCGCAGGGGATCGCCTCGGCGACGTCCTCGGCGCGGACGAACCGGCTCGCGCCGACGAAGCCGGCGGTGCCCGGGAGTTCGGCGTTCACCCGCCACCCGCCGCCGAACCAGCGGAACTGCTCGTGCGCTCGGGCCACCGCGGCGGCCCGGTCCGGGTCGTAGCTGACCGGCAGTTGACCGACCGCCGGCTTTCCGCTCCCGCCGTGCCGGGCGAACGCGCCGAGCAGCTCGGCCTTCGGCTCGACCGCGATCACCACGTCGGCGAGCCGTCCGGCCAGCTCGCACGAGCGCGGCCCGGAGACCGCGAGCCCGATCGGCGGCGGGGTGTCCGGCAGGTCCCAGAGCCTGGCGGAGTCCACGTCGAAGTGCCGGCCGTGGTACGAGACGTAGCCGCCGCGGAACAGCGCGCGGATGATCTCCACGGCCTCCACCAGCATCTCGTGCCGGACCGCGGCAGCGGGCCAACCCCGGCCGACCACGTGCTCGTTGAGGTTCTCGCCGCTGCCCAGCCCGAGCCGGAACCGGCCGCCGGAGAGCAGTTGGACGGTCGCCGCCTTCTGCGCCACCACCGCCGGGTGGTAGCGGAAGGTCGGACAGGTCACATAGGTCATCAGCGGGATCCGGGTGGTCGCCTGGGCCGCCGCGCCCAGCACGCTCCAGGCGTAGGGCGAGTGCCCCTGCGAGTCCAGCCACGGGAAGTAGTGATCGGACGTCACCGAGAAGTCGAAGCCGGCGCGCTCGGCACGCACCGCATCCTCGACCAGCTCGCGTGGTCCGCGCTGCTCGGTCATCATCGTGTAGCCGATCTTCACCATGGAGCACGCCTTTCCCCCGCGGTCGAACGGGATGCCGGCCGGCGCCCGTTCTCACCCGGAAGGGGGCGCCGCGTGCCGTACGGCGCGTGCCACCGGGGTGGCCCGGTCCCCGCCGTCGCGGCGGCGGTTCGGGCCGCTAACGGAAGAGTCGGACGCGCGAGCACCTCGCGGATCCGCTCGCCCACCTGTTCCGGCGCGGTGGCGGGGCGACGGAACGGCACCCGGAGGTCCTGGTGGCCGACGGGCCCCTCACGGCGCAGCGACAGACCGAGCTGGTCCAGGGCGAGCGGCAGCACCCGCGCCGGGTCGGCCGGCGGACCGGGGCAGGCCGTCCGGGCCAGCGCGGCGAGCACCTCCTGGTGGCAGTCGGCGAGGTGCAACAGCAGGGAGGCCTCGAAGCGGGCGAGCGGGTCGGCGTGAGCGAGCAGTAGTTCGTCCAGCCCGACCGGTGCCAGCACGCCGTGCTCGACCAGCGAGACCTGCGCGAGGTCCAGGCCGAGCCAGCGCACCGAGCCGGAACCGGTCGGCAGTGGCTCCTCGTGCAGCCAGCCCGCCAGCATCAGCCGCGCCCGCACCCGAGCCCGGACCGCCACCGGCGCCACGTCGGTCAGCTCGACCACCGCGGCGAGTCCGCCCCGCCGCGCCCGCCCCGCCACGTCCGAGGTGGCCTCGACCACCTCGGCGGCGAGCGGGTGCGTGGCCGGCAGTTGGAGCAGCAACCGGTTGCCGGCCCCGAGGGTGTGCGCCCCGACGAGATCGTGCCGGTGGCCGTCGGTCGCCACCGTCAGGGACGGCGAGGCGGCCAACATCGAACAGGCGCGCCCGGCGCGGCTCGGCAGCTGCGGACCCAGGTCTGCGGGACCCATCACACCTCCAGTTGATTAGGCAAGGCTAACCTAACCGTCGCGGGGGTGCCTGACAAGCGGGCGACGGAGGGAAAACACGTTCGTGGCGAACTTGTTCGTAACGAACATGTTCGTTACCTTGGAGGCATGACAGCTCACTCCGATCCGCCGCGCAGCCGCCGGGAGCGGCCCGCCAAGCCCGCCCTGACGCGGGAGGGCATCGTGGCCGCCGCCGTCGAGATCATGCGGGCCGAGGGTCTGCGGAAGGTCACCATGCGCCGGCTGGCGCAGCGGCTGGACACCGGTCCGGCCTCGCTCTACGTCTACGTCGGCAGCACCGCCGAGCTGCACGCGGCGATCCTGGACGAACTCCTGGGGACCGTCGAGTCGGCCCCGGCCGAGGGTTCCTGGCGCGAGCGCCTGGAGCAGGTGCTCACCCGCTACGCCGAGACGCTCTTCGAGCACCCCAGCCTGGCCCGCGCCGCGCTGGTCGCCCGCCCCGGCGGCGAGCACTACCTGAACCTGGTCGAGAGGCTGCTGGCGCTGCTGGACGAGGGCGGCGTCGCGCCCGGTCAGGCGGCCTGGGGCGTGGACGTGCTGCTGCAGTACGCCACCGCGAGCGCGGCCGAGCAGGCGACCCGGGCCCAGTCCCCCGACGACGCGAAGGACGCGTGGGACGCCCTCACCCGAGCCCTGCGCGGGGCGTCCGACCGCACCCACCCGCAGATCGCCGCGCTCGCCGGCCCGCTGCTCTCCGGCGCGCCGCGAGAGCGGCTGTCCTGGGGCTTCCAGGTCCTGATCAACGGCATCCTGCACACCCCCACCCCGACCACTCCCACCAGGAGCACCGCGTGACCACCCACCACCCCATCGCCGTCATCGGCGCCGGCCTCGGGGGCCTCACCCTGGCTCGCGTCCTGCACGTCCACGGCATCGCGGCCACCGTCCACGAGCTGGACGCCGCCCATGCCACCCGCGCCCAGGGCGGCATGCTCGACATCCACGAGGAGTCCGGCCAGGTCGCCCTGCGGGCCGCCGGCCTGCACGAGGAGTTCCGCACGCTGATCCACCCCGGCGGCGAGGCCATGCGGATCCTCGACCGGCACGCGACCGTCCACCTGGCGGAGGAGGGCGAGGGCGGACGCCCCGAGGTCGACCGCGGCCAGTTGCGCGACCTGCTGCTCGGCTCGCTGCCCGAGGGCACCGTCCGCTGGGGCGCGAAGGTCACCGGCGCACGCCCGCTGGGCGGTGGCCGGCACGAGGTGACCCTCGCCGACGGCGCCACCTTCACCACCGACCTGCTGGTCGGCGCGGACGGCGCCTGGTCACGGATCCGCCCGCTGGTCTCCACCGCCACCCCGAGCTACACCGGCGTCTCCCTGGTCGAGACGGACCTGCTGGACGCCGACACCCGCCACCCCGCGAGCGCGGCGGTGGTCGGCGGTGGGATGCTCCTCGCGCTCGGTGCCGGCCGGGGCTTCCTCGCCCACCGCGAGACCGACGGCAGCCTGCACGTCTACACCGTGCTCAGGGCCCCGGAGGGCTGGATCCCCACCATCGACTTCACCGAGACCGCGGTTGCCAAGGCGGCCGTGCTGGAGCACTTCGCCGACTGGGACGGCAGCCTGCGCGCGCTGGTCGCCGACGCCGACGGCGCGCTGATCCCGCGACCGGTCCACGCCCTACCGGTCGGCCACCGCTGGGACCGGGTGCCCGGGGTCACCCTGCTCGGCGACGCCGCGCACCTGATGTCGCCGTTCGCCGGCGAGGGCGCCAACCTCGCCATGCTCGACGGAGCCGAGCTCGGCCAGGCCGTCGCCGCCCGCCCCGGCGACCTCGAAGCCGCGCTCGCCGCCTACGAGTCGGCGCTCTTCCCGCGCAGCGAGGCCGCGGCGGCCGAGTCCGCCGACAGCCTGCTCACCTGTTTCCGCGCCGACGCCCCGCAGGGCCTGCTCGACCGGTTCGCCGCCCACCAGCAGGCGGGCTGACCGGCCCCGCCACTACCCGGCCGTGGTCGCCGCCACCGGCCGCCCGGCCCTGGCCCCGGTCCCGCTCGCAGGGGCGGGCCAGACGGTGACCGGCCCCCGGGCGCGCAGCGCGACCCGGCTGCCGGGCGTCCAGCTCGCGCCGTCGGTGAGCCGCACGGTGACCGGCTCCGCGCCGTCACCGTCGAGGGTGCAGCGCACCACCGTGTCATGGCCGTGGTACCGGCGGTCGGTGACCACCGCCGTCAGCGCGCCCTCCTCGACCGGGTGCAGCTCGATCTGCTCGGGACGGACCAGCACCAGGGCCTGCCGGGTCGGGTCGCCGGCGGCCCAGTCGGGCGCGCCGTGCAGCGGCAGGCTGCCGAGGACGGTCCGCACCGCGGTCGCGCCGTCGAGCGTTCCCGACAGCAGGTTGGCCTCACCGACGAAGGCGGCGAGGCCGGGATCGGCCGGCCGCTGGTAGAGCTCGTGCGGTCCGGCGCACTGGGCGATCCGCCCGTCCCGGACCACCGCCACCAGGTCGGCCATCGACAACGCCTCGTCCTGGTCGTGCGTCACCAGGATCGCGGTGGCGCCGAACTCGCGCAGGATCGCCTGCACATCGGCCCGGACGCTGGCCCGCAGCCCGGCGTCCAGCGCCGAGAAGGGCTCGTCGAGCAGCACGATCCGCGGGCGGACGGCGAGCGCCCGGGCCAGCGCGACGCGCTGCTGCTGGCCACCGGAGAGCTGGTGCGGATAGCGCCCCTCCAGCCCGGCCAGGCCGACCCGGTCCAGCAGTTCACCGACCACGGTGGTGTGCCGGCGGGCCCGACCGGGCAGTCCGAACGCGACGTTGCCGGCCACCGTCAGGTGCGGGAAGAGGCCGCCGTCCTGCGGCACGTAGCCGATCTGCCGTCGCTCGGGCGGCAGTTGGCGCCGCCCGTCGTCAACCACCCGTTCTCCCAGGCTGACCGTGCCCGCATCCGCCCGCTCGAACCCGGCGATCACCCGCAGCAGCGTGGTCTTCCCGCTGCCCGACGGACCGAGCACGGCCGCCAGGGCGCCGGCCGGGACCTCCAGGTCGACGCCGTGCAGCACGGGTTGGGCGCCGTAGGACTTGCTGACCCCACTCAGCGTGAGACTGGTCATGCGGATTGCTCCTGTCGTGCTCTGACCCGGTCGAACCAGCGGCCGAGGACGTAGCTGGGCACGGCGGCGATCGCCACCATCAGCGCCGCGTAGGGAGCCGCGGCGCCGTAGGAGAGGTCGGACTCGTACTCCCAGAACCGGCTGGCCAGGGTGTGCGCGCCGGTGGGGATGAGGATCAGGGTCGCGGTCAGCTCGGTGACCACGGAGAGGAAGACCAGGCAGAAGCCCGCCGCCAGTCCGGGCGCCACCAGCGGCAGGGTCACCCGCAGCGCGACCGACCAGCGCGGGCGCCCGAGCGAGCGACCGATCTCCTCCAGCCCGACCGGCGCGGACGCCACCGAAGCGCGCACCGCGACCAGGGCCAGCGGGAAGAACATCACCGCGTACCCGATGACCAGCAACTCCGGGCTCTGGTAGAGCGCGAAGACGTAGCGGATCCCGAAGAACACCAGCCCCAGCGCGATCGCCAGCCCCGGCAGACCCTGCACCAGGTAGGTGCTGCGCTCCAGCAGCACCGAGAACCTGCTGCGGTGCCGGACCGAGAGGAGCCCGACCGGCAGCGCGAGCAGCGTGGTCAGCGCGGCGGCACTGACCGCGTAGAGCGCGGTCTGGCCGGCCGCGCCGAGCAGTGAGGCCGGCGGCAGGGTGGTCGAGCCGCCCACCACGCACCAGTAGGTGAGGGTGCCCACCGGCAGCAGCAGCGCGACGGCGCTCAGCGCGGCCAGCGCGAGGCTGATCGCCACCAGGGCCGGCCCGCCCGGGCGGGCCAGGCGCGGCGCGCGGACCGCGACCTGCCGGGCCACCCGTCCGCCGCCGCCCGCCGCGTACTCGGCGAGCAGCACGGCCAGGCTGAGCACCACCAGGACCAGCGACAGCGCGCAGGCCGCGGGCCCGTCGAAGCCCTGCAGGTACTCGGTGAAGATCTCGGTGGTGAAGGTCTGGAAGCGCAGGATCTCGAACGCGCCGTACTCGGCGAGCAGCGCGAGCGCGACCACCAGGCAGCCGCCGAGCAGCGCCGGGCGGATCTGCCGCAGCGTCACCTGGACGAACGCCTGCCACGGGGTCCGGCCCAGGCTGCGGGCCTGCTCCTCGAGACCCGCGTCACCGGCCCGCAGCGCGGCGGCGACCGGCAGGTACACCAGCGGGTAGAGCGAGAGCGTCATCACGATCACCGCCCCGGTCAGCCCCTGGGCGAACGGCACCCAGGACGACCAGGCGTAGCCGACCACGAAGTCCGGCAGCGCGACCGGCAGCACCAGCAGCACCGCCCAGACCCGGCGGCCGGGCAGCGCGACCCGCTCCACGCAGTAGGCGGCCGCGGTGCCCAGCACCGCGCAGCAGAGCGTGACGATCGCGGTCAGTTCGACGGTGTTGCGCAGCAGGGTCCAGGTGAGCCGCCGGAACAGCAGCCCGGAGATGGTGGACCAGCCGGCCTGGTCCGCCTGGAGCAGCAGGAAGCCGAGCGGCACCAGCAGCAGCGCGGCGACCGCGACCGAGAGCCCGGTGAGCAGCCACGGCACGCGCCGGCCGCGTCGGGCGGCCGACGGGCGCGCCGCCCCGGCGGGCCCGGGGCCCGCCGGGGCGGCGGCGAGGGTGGAGGAGTTCGCCATCGGACGGGCGCCTAGAGGAGCTGGGCCCGCTGGAGCAGACTGATCGCCTGCGAGCCGTCACCGAGGTCGGCGATGCCGAGGTTGGTCGGCTTCAGCTGGTCGAAGGGGGTCTCGGGCTGCGCGGTGGTCACCCCGGAGCCGATCGGGTACTCGAAGCTGTCGCTGGTGGCGATGATCTTCTGGGCCTCGGCCGAGCCGAGGAAGGCGATGAACTTCTGCGCCTCGGCCTGGTGCTTGCTGGAGGCGAGGATCCCGGCCCCGGAGACGTCCATCACGTAGCCGGGGTCCTGCGGTGCGAAGGTGGCGATCGCGGAGTTCATGGCTCCGTTGTTCTCGGCCTTCAGCCGGTACCAGTAGTACTGGTTGATGATGCCGATGGCGGCCTTGCCGCTGTTCACCATCGAGGTGAGCGTCTCGTTGTCCGGGTAGGTCAGCGAGCCCGCGTTGGCCTTGACCGCGTTGAGCCACTGGCTGGCGTAGGCGGCGCCGTGCGACTTGACCAGGGAGGTGACGATGGGCTGGAAGTCCGTCTCGCCCACGGCCAGGCCGAGCTTGCCCTTCCACTGCGGGTCGGCGAGCTGGGTCAGCGAGGTGGGCAGCTGGGAGGGCTGGACCAGCTTGGTGTTGTAGATCATCACGCTGACCCGGGCGGAGACGCCGAGCCAGTCGCCCTGCGGCGAGTTGTACTGCGCGGGGACCTCCGCCAGGGCGGTCTTGTCCACCGGCGCGAGCAGGTTCTTCTCCTGGAGCTGCATCAGCGCGGGAGAGTTCTCGGTGTAGAAGATGTCGGCGGGGGCGTGCGACCCCTCCTGCTCGATCTGGTTGGCCATCACGTCCTCGTCGTCGCTGCGGACGTTGACCTTGATCCCGGTGTCCTTGGTGAAGGCGGCCACCAGCGCGTCGGTGGTCTGCTCGTGCTGCCCGTTGTAGAGGGTCAACGCGGACGCGGAGCCGGACTTCGAGGAGGAGCCGGAGCAGCCGGTGAGGGCCGCCGCGGCCAGGGCTCCGACCACGAGGAAGCCGAGGGGGGTACTGGCGATGCGTCGCATGGGTATGCCTTTCCGGGACACGCACGACGGCAGCCGGGCATGCCTGAGCTACAACACAAGAGGGTGGTGCCGCCTTCAGCCGTGGGGTGCGGCAGCGCAGCTAAGGTATACCTAACTTCCGAAAAGGAAAACACCGCCCCCCACCTCCCCGGCCGGGCGGCTCCCAGGGTTCCCGAAGGTTTCTCACAGGGCTTTGCCGAGCCTTTTCCGACCCTTTCCGTCCGCCCTGGAGCAGCGGTTTTCCGAATTCGGTGCCCGCGCCGCTCAGGACGGGCGCACGGCTGCCGGCACGCTGACCGGGACGGCGAGCAGCCGGCCGGTGCGCGCCAGGTCGGCGGTGCTCGCCGAGCCGTGCCACCGAGCCGCCGTGATGTACAGCGTCCGCCCGTCCGGGCCGCCCAGCGCGCAGGAGAAGCAGCCGCGGTCCACCTCGACGGTCTCCAGCACCTCGCCGCCCTCGCGGACCCGTACGCACTGCCGGCCGGGGACGTCCGCGAACCAGAGGGCGCCCTCGGCGTCGAGGCAGATGCCGTCCGGGGCCGCGCCGGCCAGCTCGGCCCAGGTCCGGCGGCCGGTCAGGCCCCCGTCGGGCTGGATGGCGAAGGCGGTGATCCGCGCGGCGTAGGACTCGGCGAGCAGCAGCGTGCCGCCGTCGGGGGTCACCGCCATGCCGTTGGGGAAGGCCAGGCCGTCCGCGACCCGGCGCGCCGAGCCGTCGGGGGTGACCACCGCGAGGACGCCGGGCGCGGCCGGCTCGCCGGCCAGGAAGTCGAAGCCGACGCTGTTGACGAAGGCGTTGCCACGGCCGTCCACCGCGATCTCGTTCCAGGGGCAGTCGCACAGCTCACACAGCTCGGCGTGCGGGACCAGCGAGCCGTCCGCCTCCCGGCGCAGCAGCCGCCGATCGCTGCCGGCGACGACCAGCAGCCGGCCGTCCGGCAGCCAGTCGATGCAGAACGGGAAGGCCGGCACCCGGGCGACCACCTCGCTGCGGCCGGCCGGATCGACGGCGATCAGCTCGTGCGCTCCCCAGTCGCAGAACCAGAGCCGGCCCTGGTGCCAGCGCGGCGACTCGCCGAGCAGCAGGTCGGTCAGCAGGACGCGGGGCTCGGGCACGGTGGACTCCTCGGTGGGCGACTCCCCCATTGGACGACGGCGGCTCGCGAATCTCATCCGCGCGCTGACCCGTTCCGCTCAGCGTCCGCCGTCCAGGTGACCCGCCGCGGCGATGGTGGACTGAGGCCGACCTGACCGGGTAGCCGGCAGGTATGGGATTCTTCGCGAAGCGCCGCCCCGCCGCGCCCTGGCCGCCGCCCGACGGTGACGAGCAGGTTGTTGCGGGCGAGGCGGCTGGGGCGGGTGAGCTGGGTGAGTTCGCCGCCGGCCTGCGGCACTGGGAGCTGCCCGAGCCGCGCACCGCCGCCGGCCGACGGGCCCGGCGGCGCAGCCGGGAGCGGGAGCGCGAGCGGCTCGGCGCGGTCCGGCGCAGCCTGGCCACCGCCCGCCGGGCGGCCCGTGGGCCGACCGCGGTCGGCCGGCTGCTCACCGATCGCCTGCTGGCCGCCGCGCCCCGGATCCCGATCCGCGACCTGGCCACCCTGCGTGCCCAGCACCCGCAGGTCAGTGACCCCGAGGAGCTGGCGGATCTGCTGGTCAAGGGGGCCTGCCGGGCGGCCGCCGGGGTCGGCGCGGGGATCGGCGCGGCCGCCATGGTCCCGACGCCGCCGGCGATCACCATCGAGATCGCCACCGAGACGTTGGCCGTCGCGGCGGTGGAGATCAAGCTGATCGCCGAGCTGCACGAGGTGTACGGCCAGCCCGCGCCCGGCAACCCCGTGCAGCGGGCCACCGCCTACCTCGGGGCCTGGGCCAACCGGCGCGGCATCGACAGCGTCAGCCTGCTCCGGCCGAGCGGCCTGCTGACCCTCGGCGTGGGGGCCGGGTTGCGCGAACAGGTCCGCAAGCGGCTGGCCCGCAGCACGGTGCGCCGGCTGCCCACGCTGACGCCGTTCCTGATCGGCTCGGCGCTGGGCGCGAGCCTCAACCGCCGGGACACCCAGCGGCTGGCCCACGAGATCCGGGCCGACCTGCGCGGCCGCCCGCCGGTCGATCCGGCCGCCTGGGCCCGGGCTCGGCAGCCGGTCCGGCCCGCGGAGGGCTGAGGACGCGGACGAACGGCGGTGGGCCGCCGCGAGCTCGGCGCTCGCGACGGCCCACCGGCCTATCGTGGTGACAACTCGCCGCTCAGAGCGTGGCGTTGAGGGTGAAAGGCTGACTGACCGTACCCGCCGGGCTCTTGGCGGTCAGGGTCAGGTGGAAGGCTCCCAGCGCCAGTTCACGGCCGGAGATGGTGGCCGTGCCGTTGGTCCCGGGGGTGAAGGTCAGCCCCGCGGGGAGCGTGCCGGACTCGCTCAGCACCGCCGCCGGGAAGCCGGTGGTGGTGACGGTGAAGCTGAACGGGAACAGCGCGCCGACGGTGGCGCTCGGCTTGCTGGTGATCGCCGGCGCCTGGTTGACCGTCAGCGCCAACGCCTGGGTGGCCGTGCCGACCGCGTTCTTCGCGGTCACGGTGAGCGGGTAGACGCCGCCGGTGCCCGCGGCGGGGGTACCGGAGAGGGTGCCGGTGCCGTTGCCGTGGTCCTGGAAGCTGACGCCGGACGGCAGGGTGCCCGCCAGCGCGAGGCTGACCGGCCCGGTGCCGGTGCTGGTCACCGTGAAGCTGCCGGCCGAGCCGGTGGCCAGGGTGACCGCGCTGGCGCTGTTGACCGCCGGCCCGGTGCTCTGGCTGACGGTGACCGTGACGCTCGCCGTGCCGGTGCCGGAGGCGTTGGTCGCGGTCAGCGTCACCGGGTAGCTGCCGGCCGTACCGGAGGCCGCGGTGCCGCTGATGCTGCCCGTGCCGTCGCCGTTGTCCTTGAAGCTCAGGCCGCTCGGCAGGCTGCCGCTCTCGCTGAGGGCGGGGGCGGGGTAGCCCTTGGTGGTCACCGCGAAGGTGCCCGCCGTTCCGGTGCTGAAGGCCGCCGTGCCGCCGCTGGTGACGGAGGGTTGCTCGGCGACGGTGAGGGTGTAGCTCTGGGTGACGCTACCGGTGGCGTTGGTGGCCGTGATGGTCAGCGGGTAGCTGCCGCCGCTGCCGGTCGCCGGGGTGCCGGAGAGGGTGGCGGTGCCGTCGCCGTTGTCCTGGAAGCTGACGCCGGACGGCAGGGTTCCGCTCTCGCTGAGCGCCGGGGCCGGGGAGCCGGTGCCGCTCACCGTGGTGCTGAACGCGGTGCCGACCGTGGCGGCCTGGCTGGCCGCGCTGGTGATGGCCGGAGCGGTGTTGACGGTCAGGGTGCTGGAGGCGCCGGCGGCCAGCGAGCTCCAGGCGGACAGGGTGCCGCCGTAGGACTGGCCGAAGGCGGCGCCGTTGACGGTGGTTCCGCTCGGCACGGTGACCGGGACGTTGACCGAGCCG
>NZ_JBVHLF010000048.1:8327-62280 GCF_055559155.1 Kitasatospora sp. NPDC024654 | reverse complement strand
GCCCTCCTGGCTACCTGGACCGGCGCCTGCTCGATATGCGGCCAACCCGCCCCAGAACCAGAACCACACCACCGCACCTAACAAAGCCCTACTAGAGCGGTGCACGCCTACGGGACGGTCTGTGTCTGGTGGGCCGAGTTCAGCTGAGGTCACAGCTTCCTGGACTGAGACCCGGGCTCGTCTCGGAGTGACAGTTTGGAGCTTTATACAACTCTCTCGCTCGGATGGGCGATCATCCTTGTGGTGATCTTCAATGTTCTCGGGTGAACTGGCTTTCGGGGCGGGTATGGGTGAGACTCGACGGTTGGGTGCGGGGCGCCCGAGTGCGCTCGGCCGGCCGGCCCCTTCCGCACCCGAGGTCTACCCTCCCGAAGTCAGAGAGCCAGTTCCATGCGTTTCTTGAACCCCCAGACCGGCACGATCGACGACCGTTATTCGGGACCGTACGACCTCACGTACGACGACGTCTTCATGGTCCCCAGCCGCTCCGCCGTGGGCTCCCGGCAGGGTGTCGACCTCGCGTCCAACGACGGCACCGGCACCACCATCCCGCTGGTGGTCGCCAACATGACCGCGATCGCCGGGCGCCGGATGGCCGAGACGGTGGCCCGTCGTGGTGGTCTGGTGGCCATCCCGCAGGACATCCCGACCGAGGTGATCGCCGAGGTGATCGGCTGGGTGAAGCAGCGGCACCTGGTCTTCGACACCCCGGTCACCCTGGACCCCGGCGCCACCGTGGCGGACGCGCTCGCGCTGATCCACAAGCGGGCGCACGGCGCGGTCGTGGTGGTCGAGGGCGGCAAGCCGGTCGGCGTGGTCACCGAGTCCGACTGCCAGGGCGTGGACCGCTTCACCGGCCTCTCCCAGGTGATGTCGCGCGACCTGCTGCTGCTGGACGAGACGGTCGACCCGCGGGCCGCGTTCGAGAAGCTGAACGAGGGGCACCGCAAGCTGGCTCCGGTGGTGGACGCCCAGGGCCAGCTGGTCGGCATCCTGACCCGCAAGGGCGCGCTGCGCGCCACCCTCTACACCCCCGCCGTGGACGCGGGCGGCCGGCTGCGGATCGCGGCCACCGTCGGTATCAACGGCGACGTGGCCGGCAAGGCGAAGGCGCTGATCGAGGCCGGCGCGGACGTGCTGGTGGTCGACACCGCGCACGGCCACCAGGAGACCATGATCAATGCGCTGCGGGCGGTGCGCGGGCTGGACCCGAAGATCCCGATCGTGGCCGGCAACGTGGTCTCCGCCGCCGGCGTGCGCGACCTGGTCGAGGCGGGCGCCGACATCCTCAAGGTCGGGGTCGGCCCGGGCGCGATGTGCACCACCCGGATGATGACCGGCGTCGGCCGCCCGCAGTTCTCGGCCGTGCTGGAGTGCGCCGCCGAGGCCCGCCGGCTGGGCAAGCACGTCTGGGCGGACGGTGGCGTGCGCCACCCGCGCGACGTGGCGATGGCGCTGGCCGCCGGTGCGTCCAACGTGATGATCGGCTCCTGGTTCGCCGGGACCTACGAGTCCCCGGGCGACCTGCAGACCGCGCCGGACGGGCGGCAGTACAAGGAGAGCTTCGGGATGGCCTCGGCCCGCGCGGTGCGCAACCGCACGGCGGACGAGTCCGGTTACGACCGGGCCCGCAAGGCGCTCTTCGAGGAGGGCATCTCCACCTCCCGGATGTTCCTCGACCCGGCCCGCCCGGGCGTCGAGGACCTGATCGACTCGGTGATCGCCGGGGTGCGCAGCTCCTGCACCTACGCCGGTGCCAACAGCCTGGAGGAGTTCCACGAGAAGGCGATCGTCGGCGTGCAGAGCGCGGCCGGCTACGCCGAGGGCAAGCCGCTGCACTCCAGCTGGGCCTGACGCCCGGCCGCGCCGCTGCCCCCGCCCACGGTGTGTCGTGGGCGGGGGCAGCGGCGTGTCGTGCGGCGGTCAGCCGGTGTAGCCGGCCCACATCTCGGAGAACTCGTACGGCGTCTGCTGGATGTTGGTGCACTTGAAGAGCGCGCCGGTGCAGGCGTTGCCGTCCCGGGTGACCTCCCAGAAGGAGAGCTCGCCCAGGTGGTTCTGCTCGGCGAAGGTGAGCAACTGCTGGGCGTCGGAGAGGCCGAAGACCTCGTCCGCGTTGTCGTTCTGGCCGAGCATCGGGGTGACGCCGACCATCGCCCAGGACTGCGCGGTGGTCAGGTCCGGCCACACCTGGGCGATCTGGGCCCGGGTGGACTGCGCCGCCTGGATCGCGTAACTGCCCATCTGCCCGGACGGGTTGGGCGCCTCGGTGTCGCCGAAGTCCATCGCCATGACGTTGACGGTGTCGACCGCGACGCCCGCGTTCTTCGCCGACTGCAGGACGTAGAGGCCGTCCGAGGTCAGGCCGGAGGGCAGCACCGGCAGGGTGAGGCTGACCTTGAGGTCACGGCCCTTGGCCCGCTGCGCGGCCTGGACGGCGGCGATGGCGGCCGACCGGCGGTCGATCGAGGCGTGGTCGGAGACCGCCGAGCCCTCGATGTCGAAGTCGATCCGGTCCAGCCCGTAGGCGTCGACCACCTTCTGGTACTGCGCGGTCAGGCTCGGCACGTCGGTGCAGGACTGGGCCAGCTCGGTGCCGTTGGCGCCGCCGAAGGACGGCCGGACGTCGCCGCCGGCCGCCCGGATCGCGTCGAAGTCGGCCTTGTCCCAGCCGCTGCCCGGGTCGTAGGCGTTGAACCAGGACGCGGTGCAGGGCGTGGTGCCGTTGACGATGAAGCCCAGCGAGAACTGCTTGAGCCCGGTGGCGGCGGCGATCTGCGGCAGGCTGGGGGTGGGGTAGGCGCCGAGGTCGACGAAGGGCGCGGCCACGCCGGGGGTGCTGCCGCTGCCGGCCGTGCCGGTCACCGGGGCGGAGAGCGCGGACTCGTTGCCCGCCGCGTCGAAGGCGCTGACCGCGAAGGTGTGGCTGCTGCCGGCCAGCAGGCCGGTCAGGGTCGCGGTGGTCGCGGTGGTGGTCGCGACCACCGTGGAGCCCTCGTAGACGTGGTAGCCGGCCACTCCGACGTTGTCGGTGGAGGGCGTCCAGGAGAGCGTGATGGACTCCGGGCCGGTGCCGGAGACCTGCGCGCCGGTGGGCACACTGGGCGGGGTGGTGTCGACCGGTCCGCCCTGGCAGGGCTGGTTGTTGATGGTGCAGGCGGTGGGCGGGACGGGGGTGCCGGTGCTGGAGATGTTCATGCCGACCACCGGGGCGCTGGCGCCGGGGGCGAGCGGGGAGGCCCAGCTAGGGGAGGTGAGGGTGTACTGGTTCCCGTTCTGGGTGAGGGTGCCGTTCCAGGCGCTGGTGGCCGTCTCCCCGGCCGGCAGGGTGAAGGTGATCGTCCAGGAGTTGACGGTCGTGTTGGTGTCGTTGGTGACCGTGTAGTCGCCCTCGAAGCCGTTCTGCCAGCTCTGCGGCACCGAGAAGGCGGCGACCAGACCGGAGACGCCGACGGCGGCGCTGGCCGCCGTGGGCAGCGCGAACGGAACGGCGGCGCCGACCAGCAGCGCGCCGGTGGCGGCGAGGCTGGGCAGGGTGGAACGGCTGGACGGGGTGACGCGCCTCATGGGCAGGTCCTCCTCGGCGTGGGGCGGCGCGGGACACGCCGCCGGACAGTGGGGGGCGTGCCGCGGCTCCCCCACAGTGGTACAGACCAATGCTGCTCGTCAATAAGCAGACGACCTCTGATCCGCCGGCTTCTCGTGCCGCACGAAGGAACGCTGACCCCGCGTCAGTCACCGACCGGGGTGAGCAGGGCGCGGCTGACCATGCCGACCGAGGCGTCCAGCGTGTCCGCCACCGCCGCGTAGCCGAGCGGGGAGTCGCGCAGGCCGCGCAGCGCCAGCACGCTGGCCCAGGCGGCCTCCCGGGCCGCGTCGATGCTCCAGACCCCGAGCACGTGTAGCAGCGGCTCGCCGAGCGCCGACCGGGCCGCCGTCGGCAGCAGTTCGGCCTGCATCTGCCCCTCCAACTGGGCCAGCAGATCGTTGATCCGGTGGTAGTCGGGTTCGAAGCTCTCCGGGTCCCGACCCAGCCGCCGTGAGGCGTCCAGCACCGCGAGCGGCAGGTCGTGCTCGATGTGGGAGTTGATCCCGCTCAGCGCGAACTGCAGAGGATGGATGCCGGGGTGGCACCGCAGCTCGAAGAGCGGGCGCCAGCAGGCGGGTGGCCGCCGCCCGGCGGCGGCAGCGGCGTTCGCGGCGAGGTAGCGCTCGGCGAAGAGCGCGTCGAGCACGGCCATCGCGGCCGGATCGGCGAACCAGCCGGTGCCCAGCCGGCTGCGCACCAGTTGGGTGACGGCGAGGTAGATCCGATGGAAGACGCCCACCCCGTCGCTCGGCGGGAAGCCGGCTGCCAGGGCCCGCATCCGGCCGACGATCTGGTCGACCGTCGGCAGTGGCGCGAGGGCCCGCGCCGGCACCTGCGGGGCCGTTCCCGTGTCTCCGAGCTGTTCCGACACCGTGTCACCTCACCTGGACGCCGGTCCGGATGGGCCGGACGACCACGATGTCAAATCAAGTGCTTGCGCGGGAGCGGTCGTTCGGGTGAACTCCTCGCTGGGCCGGCACGGCGACCGGCGGCCGTGCCCTGGCGGTGAACCGGCCGGCTCGGCGCACGCCGGCCGTCAGCGGGCCGGCGCAGCCGAACGGGCCAGCGCCGCCAGCCGGTTGCGGTCGAGCTTGCCGGCGGCGCCCAGCGGGAGCTCCGCCAGGCGCAGCAACTGCTCGGGCAGCTTGCGGCGTTCCAGCCCGCGCCGCTGCTCCAGGAAGCGGTTGAGCTCCGCCAGCGTGGGCGCCGCCGTCCCCTGCCGGGGCACCACGCAGACGCAGAGCCGCTCGCCGAGGTCCGGATCCGGCACCGCCAGGCAGACCGCCTCGGCGACCGCCGGATGCGCGCCGGCGTGCCGCTCGACCTCCGCCGGGCTGATCGAGTAGCCGCCGCGCTTCACCACGTTGCTGTTGCGGCGCACCAGCTCCAGCCGCCCGTCGGTGGTGAGTCGGCCCCGGTCCCCGGAGCGCACCCAGCCGCCGGGCGCGCGGTAGCGGGCGTCCAACTGCGGCGCGCCGACGTAGCAGAGCGGGGTCATCGGGCCGCGCGCCCAGATCTCGCCGGGGTCGCCCGCCGGCAGCTGGCGTCCCTGCTCGTCATGGATCCGGAACTCGCAGACGGCCGGGTCGGGTTGGCCCAACACGTTGGTCAGCTCGGTCGAAGTACGGTGATCGGCACGACAGTTGAGACCGTCGGTGGAGCCGTACAGGTTGCTGACCGGGCAGCCGAACCGGGTCAGGCAGTCGGTCAGCAGCGCGGGCGGCAACCCGTCGCAACTGGCGATCACCGATCGCAGCGAGGAGAGGTCCTCGCCGGGCTCCGGGGCGAGTTGGGTCATCCGGCGCAGCATCGTGGCGACGCCGAACAGGTGGGTGGGCCGGTGCGCGGTGACGGCACGCAGCGCGGTGGCGGCGTCGAAGCCGTCCAGCAGCAGCAGGGTTCCGCCGTGCCGGTACAGGGTGATCACGCCCAGCGAGCCGTACGAGGAGGAGAGCGGCACCAGGACCAGCGCGCGCGGCACTTCGGTGCCCCGGTAGACGGCGCGCAGGTAGTTGCCGCGGCCGCCGGCCATCGCGTTGTGCGAGTAGGCCACCATCTTGGGCTCCGACTCGGAGCCGGAGGAGACCAGGATCCTGGCCGCCGCCGACGGATCCACCGGGACCGTGCCGAGCGGATCCTCGTGCGCCGTTGGCCCCGGTCGGTCCGGGGCGGAGTCGGTCCGTACCGTCGACCCGGTCCCGTCGATGGCGAACACCGCGCGCAGGAACGGGAGTCGGGACAGCTCGGGACCGATCTCGTGGGCTGTGGCGGCGGTGCTCACCAGCGCCACGGCCCGGGACCGGCGGAGCAGCGCCCTGGTGTCCGCGAGGCCCCGGCCGGCCGGGAAGGTCAGTGCGGTCGCCCCGACCGCCGCCGCCGCGAGTTCGGTCGCCACCGCCGGCCAGCCGTTCGGCAGCCGGATCGCGACGACGTCGCCGGGCGCCACCCCGGCGCCGCGCAGCGCGATGGCGATCCGGCCCGTGCGGCGGTCGAGTTCGGCGTAGTCGAGGGTCTCGCCAGGACAGACCACGGCCGGCCGCCGCGGGTGCCGGCGAACCCGCTCGGCGAACAGGTCGGCGATGCCGCGGTCGGGGTAGTGGCCCTGCGCGGACCACTGCCGGCGCAGCTCGGCCGGGACCAGGTCGGGCAGGTCGAGCCCGCTGCGCGGGGCCCGGACGGTGGTGCTGGTGGGGGCGGTCAACGGTCGAACTCCCAGGGTGAGCAGGGCAGTAGACAGCGATCACGGTGTAGTGCGAAGCGGAACCGAGGGTCTCGGGCGATCTCGTCCGGAGTGGCGGCAGCGAAGGCGGCCCGCCGCGCGGCCGGTGGGGTGCCGGTGCGCAGCAGCTCGGTCGCGGCCGACCAGAGCGAGGAGTCCACCCGGCGCCCGTGTCCGGTGACGGCCCGGGCGACCAGCGCGGCCAGTACCCCCTCGGCACTGATCAGGCCGCCGAAGATGTCGGTGATGGTCATCAGCGAGGGTGTGGCCGGCCGGCCAGCCGGGGTGACCAGCGCGGCGAGTCCGCTGCGCGCCTGCACCAGGTAGTCCGTCCCCACCGGCGGCTCAGGGCCGAGGAGTTCCCCCCACCCGGAGGCCCAGGCGTGCACCAGGCCGGGCTGGACGGCCAACAGCTCCGGGGCACCCAGCCCGAAGGCCTCGGCCTTGCCGGGCGCGAGGTTGTGCAGGAACACGTCGGCGTCACCGACCAGTTCGCGGATCGCCCGGCGCCCGGACGGCGCGCGCGGATCCGCCTCGACCGCCTGCTTGCCGCGGTTGAGCGCGTGGAACCGGGCCGAATCGTCGCCCGCCATCGGCGGTACACCGCGCAGCGGATCGCCACCGAGCGGCTCGACCCGCACCAGCTCGGCGCCGAGCAGCGCCAACAGGTGCCCGGCGAGGGGGCCTTGGAGTCGCCGGGTCATCTCCACCACCACCA
This sequence comes from Kitasatospora sp. NPDC024654, assembly GCF_055559155.1. NCBI lineage: Bacteria > Bacillati > Actinomycetota > Actinomycetes > Kitasatosporales > Streptomycetaceae > Kitasatospora > Kitasatospora sp. NPDC024654. The sequence continues at coordinate 55,254 of NZ_JBVHLF010000048.1, read as the reverse complement.
GCCCGGCCAGCGGCAGCCGCACGCCGCCCGTCCGTGGCGCGATCGGCCCGGCCGGGCGGGGCGGTCGACCGCCGGCCCGGGCGATCTGCCAGGGCGGTGTCGGGTACGGGTCGGGCGCGTCCTCGCGCACCGGGACGATGCCGACGCCCGCGCGGCCAGCCGCGGTGACGATCTCGTGGTAGTCCGACCGCGTGGCAGCGGCGGCGAGTTCGGGCGGCAACGGGCACCGGGCCGAGGAGAACCGGAGCTGGAAGGAGGGCCAACCGCGGCCGATCGGGCGGCGATCGACGCCGAGCCGGGACCAGAACTCCAGCCAGGGGCCGGCGTCGAGCGACTCGATCTCGAACCGGACGCCGTCCCGACTGGTGAACGGCGGGCCGGCGGCCGCGCTTTCGGGCGCGGTGTCCTCGGGGGCCGTGCGGTCGGGTCGGCCCGTGCGGTCGGGGTCGTCGGCGGTGGCGGCTGCCAGGTACTGCCCGACGGCGAGCAGCGCGGCCCCGGCGACCGAGGTCCGCACCCCGCGCACCGGAGCGCCGCGCAGGCCGGCGCAGCGGGCCGCCAACAGGCCCTGGACGGCGAGCACTCCGGCCATCGCCCCCGCGTAGTCGATCCCCAGCGGGGTCGGTGCGCCGTACCGGCGGCCGTGCACGGCGGCGATCCCGCAGGCCGCCTGGGCGTCGGCCTCGCTCGCCAGCGGGAGGTCCACCGGACCTGCCCAGTCGATCACGCAGTCGATGTCGCGATCGGTGCCGTCGGCCGCCGGACCCGCCGGGCCGGGGCCCAGGACCAGCCGGGCCGCCTGCCCCGCCGCCGTCGCCAACTCCCGGGCCGGGGCGGTGGTGCAGCCGAGCGCCCGCAGGTGGCGGGCGGCCAGCGTGCCGGCCGTGCTGCCGCCCGCCACCGCCAGCGGCACCCCGGCCAGCGGGGCCCGGGCGACGTCGACGTCCTGCCGCAGCGTCGTCACCGCGGGCTCGCGGATTCGCTCGACCGGCCCTTCCGGCAAGGTGGGTGACGTGATGTCAGAAGGGGTGATCCGTGGCATGGGTCCTCTTCGGGGCGGGTGGTGCGGCCAGGCCGGCCGTGGCCTGAGTCGGGTACGCCTGGCGGTCGAAGCGGCCGGGCCATGGGCGGACCTCTCGTTCGGTGGCGAAGCTATCACGCTTGGTAGTCGAAGATCGCCTGGCGCCGCCCGTCCGGCCGGCCTCGGCACCGGCCGGCCGCGGCCACGTCGCCCGGCGGCGGCCACGAGGTGATCGGGATGCGGCGGCGGGTCCGGGTCCACGGCGGCACCCTGCGGGCCGGCCCACTGCCCGAGCGGGGCTTCGAGGTAGCCTTCACGCTGTCGTGCACGGTACCGATCGGTGCTGATCGGCCCGCGGGCCGAGGCCGGTGGGACGGGAGCGTGGCCGGGGCGCGCCGGCCGCCCGCCGTGGCGGTCCGCGCTCACCGTGCCTGCGGGCCGCCGGCCGAGCGTCCGTCCGGCCGCCGTCCACCCGCTCGGGGTGGGCGGCGCCGGTCCTGCGCCGCGGGCCGGCGGTCACCCGGGCGCGGAGCTGCGGTTGCGGTGGCCCGGGCGGGGGAGGGGAGAATGGGCCGTGCGCTCCGAACCGCCGTCAGGTCCGCCGCCCGAGCCACCGTCGGGTGCGTCGGGCCGGCCGGGGCCGCCGTCCGGACCCCCGGTGGAACCGCTGCCGCACATGGTGATGGCCGGCGGTGACGGAGGTCCCCGGCGGCCGTGGTGGCGCCGGCCGCGTTCGCTCGCGCTCGGCGCGGTGCTCGCGGGGCTGGTGGTCGCGCTGGGTGCGGTGCTGGTGGAGCGCCAGCCGGAGACGAACCAGCCTGTCGTCGCGTCCGTCCCGGTTCTCCTGCAGGCGGCCGACGCTCCCGGGCCGGATCCGTTCACGGGCTCGGTGGCGAGCTCCTCGGCCGGCCCGCCGGGCTCCCCGTCCGGCGGCCCCCCGTCCGCCGTCGGCTCGGCCTCCGCCGTCGGGTTCCGACCGGTCGACGGTGGGACGGCGGGCCTCTACGGCGGCACCGAGCGCCTCGGCAGCTGCGAGGTGGCCAAGCTGACGGACTACCTCGTGGGTCATGTCGACAAGGCGCACGCGTGGGCCGGGGTCGAGGGTGTCCCGGTCGGCGACATCCCGTTCTACCTCGGCAGGCTCACCCCGGTGGTGCTGCGTTCCGACACCCGGGTGACCAACCACGGCTTCGCCGACGGCATCGCGACGGGCTTCCAGTCGGTCCTGCAGGCGGGCACCGCGGTGCTGATCGACAACCGAGGGCTGCCGCGGGTGCGCTGCGCGTGCGGCAACCCGCTGCTGCCGCCGACGGTGCCGAGTGGCCCGGTCACGTTCACCGGGCCGGCCTGGCCGGGGTTCCGGGTGGACGATCTGGTGACGGTGGTGCCGGCGGGAGCGCCGGTGACGGCGTTCGTGATCCGTGACCGGAGCCAGGAGGGCTGGTTCTCGCGCCCGGTCGGCGGTTCGGGCGGAGACGACCAGCCCGTCCCGTCGCCGCGTCCGTCCGCGAGCGGGTTGCCTTCGACCGTGAAGACCCCTGCCGGGCAGCGCGGCTCCTGACCGGACGACCGATGCGGACGCACTCGTCGCGTCCGGACCGCCGGTGGACCCATCGCCCCCCGTCGCAGTGGTGTTGGCACCAGTTCTGTGGCTGGTGCCCACCCCAGGAAAAAGACGGGTGCTCACGCCAGCGACACTGGATCACTACCCACCGTAGCGTCCCTTGTGAAAGCCGGTGCGGGGTGTGCGCAACTGCCCCCCGCACTCTCGGACCACAGGAATCCGGCGGAGGTGCGTGATGAGGAACCGGACGCAGCGACAGGGCGTGGTGAGGCAGAGCCGGCAGCAGGGCGGACCGCCCCGGCGCGCGGTGCTGACGGGCGGCGCGGCGACCGTGGCCGGACTGCTGGCGGCGGTGACAGCTCCCGCCGCGTCGGCGGCCACACCCCCGGCTCCCGCCGTCCCAGCCCGCCGCCGGAGCCCGGTCGAGGGGGTCTGGCAGACGGATGGCTACGGCACCGTCCTGACCATCCGGGGCGGCCGGCTGCGCACCTTCGACGTCTCGTGCGCCGGCGCCCTGCCCGGTGAGCTGAGCGGGCAGCGGACCGGTCCCGCCGACTCCTCCGGCGCGGTGTGGTTCTCGGTGGACGGCCACCCCGAAGTCACCGTCCGCCCGGGCGCCGACCCGGACACCGCCGTGCTGAACCACGGGGATGATGTCACCGACATCCAGCTGCGCCGACTGCCGGCCCTGCCCGCTGTCTGCACCCGGCCGCCGAGCAGCGATCCGCGCGCGGTCTTCGACGTCTTCTGGGCGACCTTCGCGGAGAACTACCCGTTCTTCGCGGCCAAGGGCGTCGACTGGGAGGCGGTGCGAGCGCGCTACCGGCCCGAGTTGACCGCCCGGACGACGGATGCCGAGCTCTTCGCGGTCCTCAGCGCGACCGTGCGACCGCTGGGCGATGCCCACGTGGGCATCCTGGCCGGCAGCACGGGCCAGTTCTGGCAACCTCGGCCGGGCACCCTGCCGATACTCCAGGACGGCTTCACCGACCGGGCCTGGCAGACCGTGAACGACCGGCTCGGCCGCCCCCTGACCACTTTCGCCAAGGGGAAGGTCGGCTATGCCGATCTTCCAGGTGGGATCGGCTACCTGCGCGTCACATCCTTCGCCCGCTACACCGACTCGGACGCCTCGTCGGCGAACCAGGCGGAGCTGGCCCGGGCGCTGGACGCGGTGTTCACCCCGGCCCGCACCAGCGGTGCGGACGCACTGCGTGCCCTGGTGGTGGACCTGCGGCTGAACGGCGGTGGCTCCGATCGGCTCGGCCTCCAGATCGCCTCCCGGCTCACGGACGTGTCCTACCTCGCCTACCGCAAACAGGCCCGCGACGACCCGGCGGATCCCAGCCGGTTCACCCGCCCGCAGTCGGTCCCGGTCCCCGCGTCGCCCGGGCCCGCGTTCACCGGCCCGGTCGCGCTGTTGACCAGCAGCGCGAGCATGAGCGCCGCCGAGACGTTCCTCCAGGCGCTGATGGGGCGCCACCGGCAACCGATCCGGATCGGTGCCGCCACCCAAGGCGTCTTCTCCGACACCCTGGGCCGCGACCTGCCCAACGGCAAGGGCTGGACCTTCGAGCTCCCCAACGAGCGCTATCTCACCCAGGACGGCCGCAGCTTCGACGGCGCCGGCTTCCCGCCGGACCCGCCCACACCGGTCTTCACCGACGACGAGCTCTCCCACGACCGGGACTCCGCCCTCACGCTCGCGCTCCACGTCCTGACCGGAGCCCACCCGTGACTCCCGCGCCCGCGCGCCCAACGGGGCGGGACCGCACTGGTCTTGAGTCAGCTGCCGCTCCCCGTCCCGCCGTTGTGGACCACCGGGGACGAGCACCCACCACGGTGGTGCTGCCTGCGCACGCCCTGGGCGCCCAGGGTGGCGGAGCGCCCGACGGGACGCGGGAGTTAGCTCGTACGGGTGGATGAGCAGGGGCAGCACCCGCCCCGTTGCCCGGCCCCCGGCGGGGATCAAGGTGATCCCGGAACAGTCCCCACCCCATCCCCCCGCGTGCCGCTCGTATTCCCGTGGGGCGGAGTGAAACAGCCCACAGCGCAGCCCTCTCCCTCAGTGGTTGCGGATCATGGCACAATGAGCCACGTAAGAGCAGTGACGTTCAGCGCACTCCGGGGTCGGTGAAAATCCGAACCGGCGGTTACAGTCCGCGACCCGTCCGCAGCCAGCGGCCGGTTGACCAGGTGAAATTCCTGGACCGACGGTTAAAGTCCGGATGGGAGGCGTGCGCGACGGGCCAAGCGGTGCCGTGGTTCCCCGTTCCGGGGGATCGCGTTGAGGTGAGCGGCAGAGTCCTCTGCGGCGGCGAAGCACCCCATCACATGGGGTGGATCTTCGGCGACCCGGATCCGGATTCTGCCAGCTCTCTGGCATTCGCACCGGCATCAGCCCGTTACGGTTTCCCATGCATCTGCCGCCCCGGAGTCCGCGCCCCAAGCGCGAGGAGAACCCGGGTGTTCACCGGCATCATCGAAGAGCTCGGCGAGGTCGTCTCCATCGAGGAGTTCGGCGACTCCTCGCGCCTGCGCCTGCGCGGTCCGCTGGTCTGTACCGGGGCCCGGCACGGCGACTCCATCGCGGTCAACGGTGTCTGCCTGACCGTCGTCGACACTCCTGAGCAACTGGCTTCCGGCGGTGGTGAGTTCAGTGCCGACGTGATGGCCGAGACGCTGCACCGCTCCAGCCTGGGCGCGCTGGTCCCCGGCTCCCGGGTCAATCTGGAGCGGGCCATGGCACTCGGCGCCCGGCTCGGCGGCCACCTGGTCCAGGGGCACGTCGACGCCACCGGCATCCTGCTCGAGCGTGCCCCCGGCGAGCTGGACGCGGAGGGCAAGCCCCGCTGGGAGGTGCTGCGGTTCTCGCTGCCGTCGAGCATCTCCCGCTACCTGGTCGACAAGGGTTCGATCACGGTGGACGGCATCAGCCTGACGGTGGTGGAGGCCGCCGCCGACACCTTCACGGTCAGCCTGATCCCCGCCACGCTCGCCCTGACCACCCTCGGTGCCAAGGAAGTTGGCGAGCCGGTCAACCTCGAGGTGGACGTCCTCGCCAAGTACGTCGAGCGGCTGCTGGCAGCCCGGGCCGACGGCGTCGGCAGCATCATCAACATCCCCACCAACAACCCCACCACGCTGGCCCGTTCGGAGGGCGTCTCGTGAACTGGCTCAACAGCGTGGCGTTTTCGATATTCGGCCAGCACGTGCTGTGGACCGACATGATCGGCAACCTGCTGGGCCTGGCCGCCCTCGCGCTCGGCTGGCGGCGCTCGGTCTGGAGCTGGCCGGTCCAGCTGCTCTCCGGCGTGGTGCTGGCCGGGGCCTACCTCTCCGGTCACCTGCCCGGCCTGGTCGGCAAGCAGCTGATCGTGATCGTCACCGCGATCTGGGGCTGGTCCCGCTGGCAGCGCGGGATCCGCGACACCGGCGCGATCGCGGTCCGGTTCGCCAGCTGGAAGGAACGCGCGCTGCTGGTCGGCGCCACCGCGCTGCTGACCGTCGCGGCGGCCCTCATCTTCACCCAGTTCCCGTGGATGTCCTGGAGCCCCTGGTCGGACGCCTACATCTTCGTCGGCACCCTGGCGGCGATGGTCGCCCAGGCCCGCGGCTGGGTGGAGTTCTGGTTCGCCTGGATCGCCGTCGACCTGGTCGGCGTCCCGCTCGCGTTCAACAGCGGCTACACCTTCTCCGGCCTGACCTACAGCATCTACTTCGTCCTGGTCCTGCTCGGCCTGCGCGCCTGGTGGCTGCGCAGCCGGGCCCCGCGCAACGCCTCCACCGCCCCGAACCTGCAGGGAGCCCCGGCATGAGCACCCCCGACCTCAGCCTCGACCCGGTCGAGCGCGCCATCGCCGACATCGCGGCCGGCCGCCCGGTCATCGTGGTGGACGACGAGGACCGCGAGAACGAGGGCGACATCATCTTCGCCGCCTCGGCCGCCACCCCCGAGCTGCTGGCCTTCACCATCCGTTACTCCTCCGGCGTGATCTGCGTGCCGATGACCAACGCGGACGCCGACCGGCTGGCGCTGCCCCCGATGACCCGGGTCAACGAGGACCGCAAGGGCACCGCCTACACGGTCTCGGTGGACGCCCGGGACAAGATCTCCACCGGCATCTCGGCGGCCGACCGGGCCCGGACCATCCGGTTGCTGGCCACCGAGGCCACCACCGCCGGTGACCTGACCCGGCCCGGCCACGTCTTCCCGCTGCGCGCGGCGGACGGCGGCGTACTGGTCCGCCCCGGCCACACCGAGGCCGGCGTCGACCTGGCCCGGCTGGCCGGCCTGCCCCCGGCCGCGGCGATCTGCGAGGTGGTCAACGACGACGGCACCATGGCCCGGCTGCCCGAGCTGGTCGCGTTCGCCCGCCAGCACGGCCTGGCGATCATCTCGATCGAGGACCTGATCGCCTACCGCCGCCGCACCGAGCTGCACGTGGACCGGGCGGCCGTCACCACCCTGCCCACGGCGTACGGCGACTTCACCGCGGTGGGCTACCACGGCACGCTGGACGGCGTCGAGCACATCGCCCTGGTGGCCGGCGGCCTGGACGCCGACGGACGGCTGCCCGACGGCGAGGACGTGCTGGTCCGGGTCCACTCGGAGTGCCTGACCGGCGACGTCTTCGGCTCGCTGCGCTGCGACTGCGGTCCGCAGCTGCAGGCCTCGCTCGCCCAGATCGCCGAGTCCGGCCGCGGCGTGCTGCTCTACCTGCGCGGCCAGGAGGGCCGCGGCATCGGCCTGGTCCACAAGCTGCGCGCCTACCAGCTCCAAGAGCAGGGCCGTGACACCGTGGACGCCAACCTCGACCTCGGCCTGCCGGTCGACGCCCGCGACTACAGCATCGGCGGGCAGATGCTCACCGACCTGGGCGTGCGCTCGCTGACGCTGCTCACCAACAATCCCGACAAGCTGACCGCGCTCACCGAGCACGGCCTGAAGGTCAAGGACCGCCGGCCGATCCAGGTCGAGCCGGGCGAGCACAACCTCGACTACCTGCGCACCAAGCGCGACCGGATGGGCCACGACCTGCCCTGGCTCGGCCAGTAGCCGCCCCACGCACGCCAACCGCAGCAGTCCGATCGCACAGTTCAACCACCGAAGCACCGAACGGAAAGGCACCACAACGTGAGCGGCCACGGAGCCCCCCAGCTGACCATCGAGAACGCCCAGGACCTGCGGGTCGCGGTTATCGCCGCCCAGTGGCACACCCAGGTGATGGACGGCCTGCTGGCCGGTGCCCGGCGCGCCCTGAAGGAGCTGGGGATCACCGAGCCGACCGTCGTGCGAGTCCCCGGAACCTTCGAACTGCCGGTCACCGCCAAGCAGTTGGCCGAGCGCGGGTACGACGCGGTGGTGGCCCTCGGGGTGGTCATCCGCGGCGGCACCCCGCACTTCGACTACGTCTGCCAGGCCGCCACCGTGGGCCTCACCCAGGTCAGTGTCAGCACCGGCGTGCCGGTCGGCTTCGGCGTGCTGACCTGCGACACCGAGCAGCAGGCGCTGGACCGGGCGGGCCTGCCGGACTCCGCCGAGGACAAGGGCCACGAGGCGGTCACCGCGGCCGTCGCCACCGCCGCCACGCTGCGCGCGGCCGCCGGGCCCGGACGCTGATCCGCTCGGCCGACAGCCCGCTCGATCGCCGGTCCGGCCACCCGCCCGACCGTCGGGCGGCGCTCGGTGGGCCCCGGATCTCGGACGGCCGACGCGACTGTCCAAGGTCCGGGACCGTTTACCGTCTGTCCGGCCGCAGGCCGTAAGGTGAGTCCATCATGGCTTCGAAGACATTCGAGGAGCTCTTCACCGAGCTCCAGCAGAAGGCCGCCGCAGGCGACCCCGGGTCCTCCCGTACCGCGCAGCTCGTCCAGCAGGGCGTCCACGCCATCGGCAAGAAGGTGGTCGAGGAGGCCGCCGAGGTCTGGATGGCCGCCGAGCACGAGTCCGACGAGCGCACCGCCGAGGAGATCTCCCAGCTCCTCTACCACCTTCAGGTGATGATGGTGGCCCGCGGGTTGACGCTGGACGACGTCTACGCCCACCTCTGACCCCCGCCCGGCGAAACCCGGCCCCCCGAAACCCAGCCGCGTCTTCCCCCGCACCACCCCGAACCAGCCGCTACCACAGCGAAGGAACGTCCTCTCATGCTGCGCATCGCCCTCCCCAACAAGGGTTCGCTCTCGGGTCCCGCGGCGGAGATGCTCCATGAGGCCGGCTACCGCCAGCGCAAGGACCCCAAGGAACTGGTCCTGGTCGACCCGGAGAACCAGGTCGAGTTCTTCTTCCTGCGCCCGCGCGACATCGCGGTGTACGTCGGCTCCGGCCGGCTGGACATCGGCATCACCGGCCGTGACCTGCTGCTCGACTCGGCGTCCAACGCGGAGGAGGTGCTCGCGCTCGGCTTCGGCGGTTCGACCTTCCGCTTCGCCGGCCCGGCCGGCTCGCCCAAGGACGTCCAGGGGCTGCAGGGTCTGCGGATCGCCACCTCCTACACCGGCCTGGTCGAGCAGCACCTCGCCGAGCACGGCGTGAGCGCCACCGTCACCAAGCTGGACGGCGCGGTGGAGACCGCGGTCCAGCTCGGCGTCGCCGACGTGATCGCCGACGTGGTGGAGACCGGCACCAGCCTGCGCAACGCCGGCCTGGAGATCTTCGGCGAGCCGATCCTGGTCTCCGACGCCGTGGTGATCCGGCCCAAGGGCGCGGTCGACGACCAGGCCGTCGAGCAGTTCCTGCGCCGCCTGCAGGGTGTCCTGGTGGCCCGTCGCTACGTGCTGATGGACTACGACATCCGCGCCGAGAAGGTCGGTGAGGCGGTCGCGCTGACCCCCGGTCTGGAGTCGCCGACCGTCTCCCCGCTGCACACCGAGGGCTGGGTCGCGGTCCGCTCGATGGTGCTCCGCAAGGAGGCCCAGCGGATCATGGATGACCTGTGGGGCATCGGCGCCCGGGCGATCCTGGTGACCAACATCCACGCCTGCCGTCTCTGACCAGTACCACCTCCCGGGAGCGCCACCGCCATGTCCGACCCCATCGACCTGCCCGCCCTGCCGGTGACCTGGGCGCCGCGCCGCAACCGCGCGCTGCTGCTGCCGGTCAGCGCGCTGCTCCTGGTGGTCTTCGTCGTCGTCGCGGTGGCGCTCCCGGCCAGCTGGCAGCTGAACGACCGGGCCGCGATGATCACGCTGGGTCTGCTCTTCGCCGGGGTCGGCCTGATGCTGGCCCGTCCCAAGGTGGTGGCCGACGCCGACGGGGTCACCGTGGTCAACTTCGTCCGCAGCCGGCGGCTGGCCTGGGCGGAGATCGTCCGGGTGAACCTGCGCCAGGGCGACCCGTGGGTGACCCTCGACCTGGCCGACGGCACCTCGCTGGCCGCAGTCGGCATCCAGCCGGGCGGTGGCCGTGAGCAGGCGGTCCAGGCCGCCCGAGCGCTGCGCGACCTCACCGAGGAGCGCGGCGCCACCCGCGAGCCCGCCAAGGCCTGACCGGGGACCCTCGAACACCCACCAAAAACTCGCACGGGTATCGTCTACGCTGGTAAAGGCGGGGCAAAGCACGCCCCGGTCCGACCCGCGACCTGAGGAGTGACACCTCCCCTCGATGGACGATCCGTCCGGTAGTCCCCACGCCGCCCGTCTCCCTGGCTCCGGAGAGCAGGCGGCGCTGTGATCACCGCCTCGCTGCTGCTCGCAGCGGCGTTCCTGCTCATCCTGGCCAACGGGCTCTTCGTGGCTGCCGAGTTCTCCCTCATCACGGTGGACCGCGGCGCGGTCGAACGGGCCGCCGAGGCCGGCGACCGCCGCGCGATCCGCGTGCGCGGGGCGCTGCGCAGGCTCTCGTTCGAACTCTCCGGCGCCCAGCTCGGCATCACCGTCACCTCGCTGGTGGTCGGCATGCTGGCCGAGCCGGCCCTCTCCCGGCTGCTCGGCCCGGTCGTCGCCGGGCTCGGCGTCCCGTCCTCCGCCGCCACCGGGCTCGCCGTGGCGCTGGGCATGCTGCTCGCCACCGTCCTGCAGATGGTGATCGGCGAGCTGGTCCCGAAGAACTGGGCGATCTCCCGCCCGCTCCAGGTGGCCCGCGCGGTCGCCGCCCCGCAGCGGCTCTTCTCGACCGTCTGCCGCCCGCTGATCGCGGCGCTGAACGGCGCTGCCGACCGGCTGGTGCGGGCCCTCGGACTGGAGCCCACCGAGGAGCTGGCACACGCCCGCACCCCCGGTGAGCTGGTCTTCCTCGCCCAGCACTCGGCCCGGGCCGGGGCGATAGAGGAGGACGCCGCGCTGCTCTTCGTGCGCACCCTGGGGCTGTCCGAGCTGACCGCGCAGAGCGTGATGACGCCCCGGGTCGAGGTGGCCGCGCTGCACCAGGACGCCACCGCCGCAGACGTGGTCAACCTGACCCGCGCCACCGGTTTCTCCCGCTTCCCGGTCCACCAGGGCAGCCTGGACGAGATCACCGGCACCATCACCCTCAAGGACGCGCTCGCCGTACGCCCGGAGCGGCGCGCCCACGTCCGGGTGGCCGCGCTGGCCGGCGCCCCGCTGCTGGTCCCCGAGACGCTGCCGGCCGAGCGGCTGCTCGACCAGCTGCGCCGCCGCCAGCCGATGGCGATCGTGATCGACGAGTACGGCGGTACCGCCGGGGTGGTCACCCTGGAGGACATCGTCGAGGAGATCGTCGGTGAGGTGCAGGACGAGCACGACCCGGGGGACACCCCCGAGCTGCTCGCCGCCCCGCCGGTCGACGGCCGGCCGGCCTGGCTGGCGGACGGCCGGGCCCGACTCGACCAGCTGGAGTCGATCGGCCTGAGCGCGCCGCAGGGGCCCTACGAGACGGTGGCCGGCCTGCTGGCCGACCTGCTCGGCAAGCTCCCCGAACGCGGTGAACGGGTCCGGCTGGCCGGCTGGGAGCTGACCGTGCAGGCCGTGGAGCGGCACCGGACCGCGCGGGTCCGGCTGGTCCGGCTGCCCGAGGGGGAGGAGCGATGACCTTCCTGCAACTCCTCGCCTCGCTGGCGCTGCTGCTCGGCAACGCCTACTTCGTCGGCGCCGAGTTCGCCGTGATCTCGGTGCGCCGCAGCCAGCTCGAGCAACTCGCCGAGGCCGGCGACCGCCGCGCCCGGACCGTGCTGCACGCGATCGGCGACGTCTCGGCCCTGCTGGCCGCGTCCCAGCTGGGCATCACGGTCTGCTCGCTGCTGCTCGGCGCGCTGGCCGAACCGACCATCGCCCACCTGCTGGAGCCCGTCTTCCACGCGGTCGGCGTGCCCGGCGTGCTGGTGCAGCCGATCGGCTACGCGCTGGCGCTGGGCCTGGTGGTCTTCCTGCACATGGTGATCGGCGAGATGGTGCCCAAGAACGTCGCGCTGGCCACTCCGGAGAGGGCCGCGCTCTGGCTCGGCCCACCGCTGGCCCGACTGGCCCGGCTGCTCCGCCCGGTGATCGGGTTCCTCAACGCCTTCGCCAACCTGGTGCTGCGGCTCTTCCGGGTCGAGCCCAAGGACGAGGTGGAGTCGGTCTACACGGCCGAGCAGCTGCTCTGGATGCTCGCCGAGTCGCGGGCCGCCGGCCTGCTGGAGGCCGGCGAGCAGGAGCGCCTGGAGGACGCGCTGGAGCTGGGCCGGCGCCCGGTGACGGACGTGCTGCTGCCGGTGGAGCGGCTGGTCACGGTCGCCCCCGAGGCGACCGCCCGGCAGGTCGAGGAGCTCGCGGTGGCCACCGGCTTCTCCCGCTTCCCGGTGACCGACCGCTCCGGCGCGATGCTGGGCTACCTGCACGTCAAGGACGTGCTGGAGGCCGAGGACCCGGACGCCCCGGTGCCGGTGCGGCTGTGGCGGCCGGTGACCGCGATCGCCGAACGGCTGCCGCTGGACGACGCGCTCACCGCGATGCGGCGGGCCGCCGCGCACCTGGCGGCGGTGATCGGACCGGACGGGCACACCCTCGGCCTGGTCACCCTGGAGGACGTGCTGGAGGAGCTGGTCGGCGAGATGCACGACCCGGACCACCGGCCGGCCGCGCACGCCTGAGCCCCGGCCCTGAGTACGGGCTCCGATCGGCGGCCGGGCTCAGCCCCGGCCGTCGATCAGCTCGCCGTAGGCCTGCATCAGGTCGGGCAGCCGCAGGGTCGCCAGGTCCTCCCGGCCCGGCACTTCCCGGGCCAGTGAGAGCCGCAGGTCGCGGTAGGCGCAGGACTTCTCGTACAGGGTTCGGATGAACCGCCCGTTGCCCAGCTCGTCGATCCAGCCCTCGCCGACCACGTGGGCGCAGATGCTGGCCAGCTCCTCGGCGGCGTCCTCGTCCCAGCCGTCGCCGTCCCGGGCGGCCAACGCGCTGCCGATCGCGGTCAGTTCGGCCGGTCGGTAGCTGGGGAAGTCGACCCAGGTGGTGAAACGGGAGTTGAGCCCGGGGTTGGCGGCCAGCAGCCGGTTCATGCCCTCCGGGTAGCCGGCCAGGATCACCACCAGCCGGTCCCGGTTGTCCTCGGCCCGCTTCAACAGGACCTGCAGCGCCTCGTCGCCGTACGCGTCGCCCTTGCTGTAGCCGGAGTTGGCCAGGCTGTAGGCCTCGTCGATGAAGAGCACGCCGTCCAGCGCGGAGTCGATCAGCTCGTTCGCCTTGACCGCGGTCTGCCCGAGGAACTCGCCGACCAGGTCGGCCCGTTGGGCCTCCACCAGGTGCTCGCCGGAGAGCAGGCCGAGGGAGTGGAAGACCCGGCCGAGGATCCGGGCCACCGTGGTCTTGCCGGTGCCGGACGGGCCGGAGAAGACGAAGTGCCGCTTCGGCGGCTGGACCGGCAGACCCTGCTCGGCGCGCAGCCCGGCCATCCGCAGCTGCGCGGAGAGCGCCCGGACCTGCCGCTTGACCGGGTCCAGGCCGACCATCCGTTCCAACGCCGCGAGCGCGGCGTCCAGTTGCTCACGGTCGGCCGCGGTGGCCGCCCGGACCGGACCGGCGGCGGGCGCGCTGGGCGGGATGTCCCGGACGGCGGCGGTCGGCGCGGTGGTCTCGCCGTCGCCGGAGCGCTCGGCGACCGGGGGCCTGCCGGTCACCTGGAGCGGCCCGGCGTCCGGCTCGTCGGTGTAGCCCGGCTCGTCCGGGTACTGCCCCTCGTCGGAGTAGGGCGCGAACCCGGCGTCCGGCGCGAACTCGGCGTCCGACGGTTCGCCGAGCAGGTCGAGGCCGGCGCCGGCGGCGTCCTCCAGCTCCTCCGCCGGGCCGAGCGCGGGCAGCTCCTCCAGCAGTCCGAGCCCGTCCTCGGCGGCGATCGCGGCCAGCCGGGCGGCGGTGTCCATGAAGGCCGGGTCGGCCCGGTGCACCGCGCGGTACAGCGGCAGCGCGGCGGCGCTACGCCCGGCGCCCTCGTACGCCCGGGCCAGCCAGTAGCGCAGCTCCTTGCGCTGTGGCTGCTCGGAGCGGCAGCGGGCCAGCGAGGCGGCCAGCGGGGCCTGTGCCTGGGCGCACATGTCCAGCCGGACCCGGGCCATCCCGCCGAAGAGGCCGGCCTCGATGCCGAGCAGCGCGTCGTCCAGCAGCTGGTCGGTGTCCCGGATCAGCTGTTCCCAGTCCTTCAGCAGGTAGGAGCGGCAGGCGGCGAGGAAGCGCACCGACGGGTCCTGGTCGGCGGACGGGCACTGGGCCAGCGCGCGGTCCAGCTCGCCCAGGTGCCGGCCGTCCAGCCAGTGCGAGGCGTGCGCCAGGGTGAGGTCCCGCTCGTCCTCCAGGACCGGCTGCACCCACCAACCCAGCCAGTACCAGGAACTCAGCGGACGCTGGTGCCGTCGGCGCTGTTCGCCGAAACGTTTCTTGTGCCGGTACATCGCCAGCAGCGCGCCGGAGGTGTCGCAGCGCAGCGCGTGCAGGCCCAGCCAGGCATCGGCCATGCCCGGGTCGAGCCGGACGGCGGTGCGGAACTCCTCCTCGGCGCGGGCGTAGGCACCGGCCGTGTAGGCGTCCATGGCGCGCAGCCAGGCGCGGTCGGCGGGACCGTGCGGTCCGGTCCGGCCGGTGTCGTCGACAGTGGTCACTCACGCCCCCCGTGTGTGCACCGAGGCTCGGTCGTCCGCTGGCGTCTCACCACCGCACCCCCCGGGGCGCAGCTGCGCCTGCACAGAATCGTACCGGCGCGGGGCTGATCCGGAAGGGTCTCGCAGCAGTCCAAATCGGCCGTGTACGTTGACCGTTCGTGTTCCGACGGCTGATCCGGCCGGCTTGAGGGCGCGCGGCGGTGGTTGCGCGGGGTGACGAAGTGAGCCGGAGCCGCCCCTCGCCGGACGGCCCCGCTCAGGCCTCGCGCGCGACGCCGGCCGGCCGGTCCAGCTCGACCCGGAGCAGGCCACCGGTCCGCCCGTCCACCAGGACCTGCGCAGATGCCCGGCTGGGGTCGGCCGCGAAGTGCGCCTCCTCGGCCGCGGCCCAGCGCCGCCAGAACGCCGCCAGTGCCGGACCGTCCCGCTGCTCGCCGCGGGCCCGGGCCGTGGCGGCGGGCAGCTCCATCCAGATCAGCGCGGCCAGCAGCGGCCGGACGGCCCGCCGCCCGGCGCCGACCCCCTCCACCAGGACCACGGGCGCGGGCGGCACATCGCGCGCCCCGTCGAAGCGCCCCTGTACCCAGTCGTACACCCGGTGCCGTGCGGTCTCGCCGCGAGCCAGCGGTGCCAGCACCTGCTCGCGCAGCCGGCCGGTCCACTCGAACAGCTCATCGTGGGTCGCCAGGTCGTCCAGGTGTACCACCGGGGCGCCGCCGAGCGCCGCGGCCAGCCGGCCGGCGAAAGTGGTCTTACCCGAGCCGGCGTGCCCGTCCACCGCGATCAGCCGCACCGGCCCCACGGACGGCGGCAGCGCCCGCAGCCGATCGGCCAGGTCCGCCAGCTCGTCCGGGTGGTCCATGCCGGTCAGCCTACCTGGCCCGGCGGCGGGGATTCCCAGGTCAGGCAGGTCGTGACGGGCGGCCGTTGATCGGGCATACTCGCATCGCCAAGCCTGTGAACGCCCGTTCACCGTGACCCGGTCGCGGACGTCCAGCGAGCTCCCCACTGCACCGGACACCCCCGGGGCCCTGACGAGGAGGCGACCCACCCTCATGAACGCTGCACCCCCCAAGCCCGTGGACCGCCAGCTGCCCAGCGACGAAGCGCGCGAGCTGCTCGTCCTCACCCGTGATCTGGTCCAGCGCGAGCTGGCGCCGCGGGCCGCGGCGGACGAGGCGGCCGGTCGCTTCCCGCGCGACGTCTTCCGCACCCTCGGCGAGGCCGGCCTGCTGTCGCTGCCCTACCCCGAGGCCCACGGCGGCGGCGACCAGCCCTACGAGGTCTACCTGCAGGTGCTGGAGGAGCTGGCGGCCGGCTGGCTCGCGGTCGGCCTCGGAGTCAGCGTGCACACCCTGTCCTGCCACGCGCTGGCCACCTTCGGCAGTGACGAGCAGCGCTCCCGCTGGCTGCCGGGGATGCTCGGTGGCGCGCAGCTCGGCGCGTACTGCCTCTCCGAGCCGCAGTCCGGCTCGGACGCCGCCGCGCTGCGCACCCGGGCGGACCGGGACGGCGACGGCTACCTGGTCAACGGCACCAAGGCGTGGATCACCCACGGCGGCCGGGCCGACTTCTACAGCGCGATGGTCCGCACCGGCGAGGACGGCCCGCGCGGGATAAGCTGCCTGCTCATCCCGGGGGACGCCGCCAACCTGACGGCCGCCACGCCCGAGCACAAGATGGGCATGAACAGCTCGCCCACCGCCCAGCTGCACTTCGACGGCGTCCGGGTCGACGCCGACCGGCTGATCGGCGAGGAGGGCCAGGGTTTCCAGATCGCGCTCTCCGCGCTGGACTCCGGCCGGCTCGGCATCGCCGCCTGCGCGATCGGGCTGGCCCAGGCCGCGCTGGACCTCGCCGTCGAGTACGCGCAGACCCGGCAGCAGTTCGGCCGGCCGATCGCCGACTTCCAGGGCCTGTCCTTCATGCTCGCCGACATGGCCACCCAGATCGAAGCCGGCCGCTCGCTCTACCTGGCCGCCGCGCGCCGCCGGGACCACGGCCTCGCGTTCTCCAAGGAGGCCGCGATGGCGAAGCTCTTCTGCACCGACACCGTGATGCGGGTGACCACCGACGCCGTGCAGGTGCTCGGCGGCTACGGCTACACCCAGGACTTCCCGGCCGAGCGCTACATGCGCGAGGCCAAGATGCTGCAGATCGTCGAGGGCACCAACCAGATCCAGCGCCTGGTGATCGGCCGCCACCTCACCCGGAGCTGACGGGTCGGCCGGCGCCCGGTGCGGCGCCGGCCGTTCGGATCAGCGTCGGACCAGCCGGCCGGCCGGGGCCTTGCGCATCGCCGGCACCCGGTGACCGGACGCGCTGGTCCGGACGTGCGGCTGCGCGCCCGGCAGCTGGCCGGCCGGCTGCGGCTCGGTGGCCCGCGGCCGCGGCAGCGCGTGCGAGAACGGCTGGGTGCGCCAGTCGAGTTCGGCCGGCAGCGCGAGCAGCGCGGCCAGCGAGCCGCCCTCGCCCACGACCTCGTCGACGGCCGACTCCTCCAGGTCGTCGGCCGGCAACCCCGAGCCGGGGCAGAGTGCGGGGGAGAACGGGTGCCAGGCGGTCCGCAGTACCGCGTGCTGCGGCAGCCGCTCCTCGTCACCGACCAGGGCGATCGGTCGGTCGCACTCCGGGCAGTTCACCCGGAAGATCTCCCAGGTCTCGGCCTCGCCCGGGTCGCTGCCGAGACGGGGGGCGAGCTGCTCGCCGTCCCTCTCGTCGACCGCGGTCAGGTGGCTGTCGGCGCCGTGGGCGCGCTGGTCAGCTGCACGCATGTGATCCCCCTTGGATCGGGCCGGACCAACTCGGCCCGGGCCACCAGCAGCAATTCCCTCCGACGGGGTGTCATAACCCTGCAGGTCGGCGCAGGGTGATGCATCGCGGTGTGGCCTTCGCCACATTCCGTCGGCATGTGCCACGGGTGCGCCGGGCGCTCCCGGCGCGGCTCCGGTCCGTGCCCCGGCCCGGGCCGGCTCCTGTAGGTTTGCGCCTTGTGGAGGATCTCGACCAGCGCATCGTTCAGCTGCTCGTCCAGGACGGGCGGATGAGCTACACCGACCTGGGCAAGGCCACCGGCCTGTCCACCTCGGCCGTCCACCAGCGGGTGCGGCGACTGGAGCAGCGCGGGGTGATCCGCGGCTACTCGGCGATCATCGACCCCGACGCCGTCAACCTCGCGCTGACCGCCTTCATCTCGGTCAAGCCCTTCGACCCGAGCGCGCCGGACGACGTCCCCGACCGGCTCGCCCCGCTGGCCGAGATCGAGGCCTGCCACAGCGTCGCCGGGGACGAGAGCTACATCCTCAAGGTGCGGGTCGGCGCCCCCGGTGACCTGGAGGACCTGCTGGCCCGGATCCGCAGCGCGGCCGGCGTCTCCACCCGGACCACCGTGGTGCTCTCCACGCCCTACGAGGCGCGGCCGCCCAAGCTGTAGCCCCGCTGTCCGGTCACCGGACGCACCGGGTGCAGACTGGTCCCCATGACCGAACGCGCCTTCCGCACCGTGCTGCTGCGCGGTGGCACCGTCTACAGTCCGGCCGACCCCTTCGCCACCGCGATGCTGATCGAGGGGGAGCAGGTCGCCTGGATCGGCAGCGAGGGCGCTGCCGACTCCTACGCGGGGACGGCCGACGAGGTGGTCGACCTGGCGGGCGCGCTGGTCACCCCGGCGTTCGTGGACGCCCATGTGCACGCCACCTCCACCGGCCTCGCGCTGACCGGTCTGGACCTCACCGGCTGCCCCTCGCTCGCCGAGGCGCTGCGCCGGATCGCCGACCACGCCCGCTCCGGCGGTGTGCTGATCGGCCACGGCTGGGACGAGACCGGCTGGCCCGAGGGCCGCCCGCCGACCCTGGCGGAGCTGGACCGGGCCGCGGGGGGCGCGCCGCTCTACCTCTCCCGCACCGACGTGCACTCCGCGCTGGCCTCCAGCGCGCTGCGGGCGAGCACCCCCGGCCTGGCCGAGCAGCCCGGCTTCACCCCGGACGGCCCACTCACCCGGGCCGCGCACCACGCGGTCCGGCAGGCCGCGCTCGCCCACCTGACGGACGCCCAGCGCCGGGAGGCCCAGTCGGCCGCCCTGCGCCGGGCTGCCGCGCTCGGCATCGGCGCGCTGCACGAGTGCGCCGGCCCGGAGATCTCCTCCGAGCGGGACCTGGCCGCGCTGCTGGCGCTGGCCGCCGAGCACCCCGGACCCGAGGTCTACGGCTACTGGGGTGAGCTGGGCGGGATCGAGACCGCCCGCCGGCTCGGCGCGGTCGGCGCCGGTGGCGACCTCTTCGTGGACGGCGCGCTCGGCTCGCACACCGCCTGCCTGCACGCTCCCTACCAGGACGCCCCGCACACCGGCACCGCCTACCTGACCGCCGAGCAGATCGCCGACCACGTCACGGCCTGCACCGAGGCCGGGCTGCAGGCCGGCTTCCACGCGATCGGCGACGCGGCGCTGACCGCCGTGCTGGACGGGGTGCGGACCGCCGCCGAGCGGCTCGGCCAGGCCCCGGTCCGGGCGCTGCGGCACCGGATCGAGCACGCCGAGGCGCTGGACGACAAGGCCGTCGCGGCCTTCGCCGAGCTGGGTTTGGTGGCGTCGGTGCAGCCCGCCTTCGACGCCGCCTGGGGTGGCCCGGGCGGCATGTACGCGCAGCGGCTGGGCACCGAGCGGGCGGCCGGGCTCAACCCGTTCGCCGCGCTGCTGCGGGCCGGTGTGCCGCTGGCCTTCGGCTCGGACGCCCCGGTCACCGCGCTGGACCCGTGGGGCACCGTGCGTGCCGCGGCCTTCCACCGGACCCCGGAGCACCGGATCTCGGTCCGGGCCGCCTTCGCCGCGCACACCCGGGGCGGCTGGCGGGCGCTCGGCCGGGACCAGGAGGGCGTGCTGATCCCCGGTGCCCCGGCGACCTACGCCGTCTGGCAGAGCGGTGACCTGGTGGTCCAGGCGCCGGACTCCCGGGTGGCGGGCTGGTCCACCGACCCGCGCTCGGGCATTCCGGGCCTGCCCGACCTCACCCCCGGCGCCCCGCTGCCGACCTGCCTGCGCACGGTGGTCCGCGGACGCACCGTGTACGACGCCGGATCCCTGGGCTGACCTGCGCATTCTCAGAAACCTCAACTACCGGTCGACGGCCCGGGCAGGTACCGTCGTCGGATGACCGCCGCCGCCCGGAGCGCTCTCCCGCCTTCCGGTCGGCGCCGACCACGTCCAGTCAGAGAGATGGTGCGCAGGTGGCAGTGCCTGTCGACGCGGGTTCCGAGCGGCTCGGTCCCGATCACCCCGAGGGCACGCCGCCCCCGAGCGACCCGGCCGTCGGCCCGGACGCCGAGCCGGCCCGGGCCGGCCGGCTGGTCCGGCTGGGCCGCCGGATGCGCGCCGGCTTGCCGCGGGCGGTCCCGGCCGCGCTGGCCGGCCTGCTGCTGGCCGCCGCCTTCCCGCCGTACGGGCTCTGGCCGCTGTCGGTGGTCGCGGTCGCCGCGCTCTCGCTGCTGACCCGGGGCCGGACCGTCCGGCAGGGTGCCTGGACCGGGTTCTTCTTCGGGTTCGCGTTCTTCCTCTGGTTGCTGGTCTGGATGCAGGTGATCGGGCCGGACGCCTGGGTCGGGCTCGCGGCGGTGGAGGCGCTCTTCGTCTGCGCGATGGGAGCCGGGCTGGCGGTCACCTCGCGGCTGCCGGGCTGGCCGCTCTGGGGCGCCTGCCTCTGGGTGACCCAGGAGTGGGCGCGCGACCGGCTGCCGTTCGGCGGGTTCCCGTGGGGACGGCTGGCGTTCGCCAACACCGCCAGCCCGTTCACGCCACTGGCCGCCTGGGGCGGTGCGCCGCTGGTCACCTTCGCGGTGGCACTGACCGGCACGCTGCTGGCCTATCTCGCGGTCCCGCTGGTGCCCCGGCTGCTCGGCCGGCTGCCGCGCCGCGCCCCGGCGGACGGGCCGGTGGCAGCCGAGCCGGTGCTGGACGGGCCGGTCGAGTCCGCCCCCGGGGCCGGTCCCGGGGCCGGTCCCCGGCCGTCCGCCGGCCCCCGCCGGGTACTGCTGCCCGCGCTGGCCGCCACCTGCGCGGTGGGTGTCGCGGTGGCCGGCTACGCGGTGCCGATCCCGACCGCCCCCGATGACACCGTCAAGGTCGCGGTCGTGCAGGGCAACGTCCCGCACCCCGGGATGGACTTCCTCGGCCGCCCGATGCAGGTGCTCGACAACCACGCCGACGAAACCCTGAAGCTGGCTGCCCAGGTCAAGGCGGGGCGGGTGCCGCAGCCCGACGTGGTGATCTGGCCGGAGAACTCCTCCGACCTCAACCCGTTCGCCGACCCGGCCGCCTACGAGCGGATCGACCAGGCCGTGAAGGCGGTCGGAGTGCCGACCCTGGTCGGCGCCCTGGTGGACGGTCCGGACAGCCAGCACGTGCAGAACGAGGGCATCGTCTGGGACCCGACCACCGGCCCCGGAGCCTCCTACACCAAGCAGCACCCGGTGCCGTTCGGCGAGTACGTGCCGTTCCGTTCGGTGCTGATGAAGGTGATCACCCGGCTGCAGCGGGTCGCGAAGGACTTCTACCCGGGCAAGAAGCCCGGCGTGCTGCAGCTGGGCAAGGCCCGGATCGGCGACGTGATCTGCTTCGAGGTCGCCTACGACGAGATCGTCCGCGACACCGTCAACGCCGGCGGCCGGGTGATCGTCGTGCAGACCAACAACGCCACCTACGCCCGCAGTGGCCAGCCGGACCAGCAGCTGGCGATGTCCCGGCTGCGTGCGGTCGAGCACGGCCGGGCCGTGGTGATCGCCGCGACCAGCGGGATCAGTGCGATCATCCGACCGGACGGCACGGTGGAGAGCCACACCACCGAGCTCACCGCGGCCGAGCTGAGCGCGACCGTCCCGCTGCGCGACGGCCGGACCCTGGCGGACCGGGTGGGCGCCGCACCGGAGTGGACACTGGCCATCCTCGGGCTGCTGGCCTGCGGCGCGGCCGTCCTGACCGACCGCCGTCGACGTCCGTTGGTGGGCGGAACACCGCAGCCGGCCGAACCGTTGACCACGGTGGTGCCCTGACCGGGCGGGACCCGCCCGCCGGCGGTGCGCACCGCGATGGAGTGGATTCGTACCGTGTCCCAGCACGCCTTTGAGACCCAAGCCCCCGGGCGTCCCGCGGGGCGCCGGGGCCGACTGCGCCGGTTGCTCCCGCTGCTGGTCACCGGCTGGTTGCTGCTGGAGATCTGGCTGCTGGTCCAGGTCGCCGCGGTGACCGGCTGGTTCCTGGTGCTGGCGCTGCTGGTGGTCGGCGCGGCGCTCGGCGGCCGGCTGATCAAGCAGGCCGGCCGGCGGGCCTTCCGCGCCGCCACGGCGGCCTTCGAGCAGGGAACGGTGCCGGCGTCCGGTGCCGCCGAGACCGGCACCAGCCTGACCGTGCTGGCCGGTCTGCTGCTGATCCTGCCCGGCTTCCTGTCCGACCTGCTGGGGCTGACCCTGCTCTTCCCGCCGACCCGGGCGCTCTGGCGGATCGTCGGTCGCCGGGTGGCCGACAAGGCGCTGCGCACCCCGGCCGCCGCCGGCGACCCGTTCGCCGACGCGCTGCGGTTGCAGGAGCAGCTGCGGATCCATCGCCCGGACGGCAAGGTCGTCCAGGGCGAGGTGGTCGACCCGCCGGCTGGCCCGCGCGGCCCGCGTCCGCCGGCCGACCCGGAGCGTCCGCCGCTCAGCCGCTGAGGTCGACAGCACGGCGACACGACGAGGGGCCCTGATCCGAGATCGGATCAGGGCCCCTCGTCGTTGCCCGCCCGCGAGGGGCGGGCGGGCTCAGGCGCTCTTGCGGGTGTCGCGCGGGTGCACCGCGAGGTTCATCCCGCCGGAGCGGAGCACGGCCAGCCGCTCGGCCAGCACCTCCTCCAGCTCCTCGCGCGTCCGGCGCTCCATCAGCATGTCCCAATGGGTCCGGGTCGGCTTGGTCTTCTTCTCCTCCGGCTCGTCACCGTCGAGCAGGACGGCCTCGGTGCCGCAGAAGCGGCACTCCCACGCCGAGGGGATCTCCGCCTCGACGGAGAAGGGCACCTCGAACCGGTGTCCGTTCTGACATGCGTACTCGACGGTCTGGCGGGGTGCCAGATCGATGCCACGGTCGGTCTCGTAGCTAGTGGCGCCGAGTCGCGTGCCGCGGAGAGCTCGCTCGCTCATGAATCGTGCCTCCAGGGCTTATGGCCCACAGGACTAGTTGGTCGCTGTCTTCGTCGTTCGGTCAACGCTCGGCCGCCGACGAAGATTCCCGTCCCGGGACATGCGTCGTCTGTCGTGCCGCCCCTGTTTGTACCCATCTCCGTCCGATTTGTCACATCTGGAGCGGGATATCACCCTGAGTGTCACGAATTTCGCGCCCAGTGACCGATTGAGTTTTCCTTCCGGAGCGTACTGGGGGCATAGCCGAATTGGCCATTCCGTCCCGAGGTGGCGACGGCTGGCCGCGGGATGACCGCGCCGCCCGCTCACCAGAGGGGCGCGGGGTGCACCTGGCGCTCCTTGCCGAGCTCCACCCGGGTCGGTTGCGCCGCCTCCACGCCCACGGTGGGCTGGACCTGCGGCATCGGGGGCGCGGCCGCCTCCGTCCGGGTGTCGTGGTGCGGCAGCAGCGCGATCACGGCCTCCCGCAGCCGGCCGGAGGCCTCCTCGTCCAGCGGGTCGACGGTGGCGGGCACCTGGAGCCGGACCGGGGCGGCGTTGCCGATCCGGGCGTAGCCGCGGCCGGGCGGGGTCTGCGCGGCCGGTGCCAGGTCCAGTGGGACGCCGAGCGCGGCCCGCAGCTCGTCCGGGTCGGTGGTGCCGAGCACCACCCGGGCCCGGGCGGTGGCCCGGACGGCCGGGGAGATCCGCCCGACCGCCTCGACCGCGTCGGCCACCACCACGGTGACCCGGGCCGCCCGGCCGTGCCGAAGCGGCGCCTCCAGCAGGTCCTGCGGGTCCGGGCGACCCTCGGCCTGGGCCAGCTCGCTGAGCTCGGTGGGGTGGTCCAGCAGCAGCCAGAGCGGCCGGGTGACGTCGGGCGGGGCCGGCTGGCCCAGGTGCCGGGCGGCGTTCAGCGCGGAGATGCGGCGCTCGGTCTCCTCGGCCGCCCACTCCAGTGCGGCGAGCGTGCCGTGCAGGCTGGTCTCCACGGTGTGCACACCGGGCCGGTTGACCAGGCAGGCGTGCTCGCCGGTGCCGGCGCCGTCGATCACCATGAGGTCGCCGTGGACCAGCGCCTGGAGGGCGACGGTGCGCAGCAGGGTGGAGGTGCCGGAGCCGGCCGTGCCCAGCGCCAGCAGGTGCGGCTCGGCCGAGCGGGCCCCGGTGCGCCAGACCACCGGCGGCTGGTGGCCCGGGCCGCCGTCGTGGGCGACCGGGATCATCCGTTGAGTGGCCAGCTGGTCGGTGAAGCCGAGCACGATCTCGCCGGGGGAGGTCACCCAGTGCTGCGCGGGGACGTCGACCGGCAGCGGCGCCAGGGCGGTGACCTGGAGCTTGTTGCACTCCTGGTCCCAGTCGAAGCGGTACTCGCGGGTGCGGCCGGCCTTGCCCTGGATCACCTGCTCGATCCGGGTCCGGGCGGTCGGCTCGGTGTCGGCGAAGTGCGCCGGGTAGCTCAGCTCCAGCGCACCCAGCCGGCCGTCGTCGTCGAACTCCCAGCCGGCGAAGACGGCGCGGTAGCCGCCGCCCGGGCCGTACAGCGGGGCGGGGTCGTCCGGGGCCGCGAAGTACGGGGTGAGCGCGGCGTGCAGGGCGGTCAGTTTGAGGTCGGCGAGGTCCGGCTCGGGCTCCGGGACGGGCTTGGGCTCGCGTCCGGTCCAGGCGGCGCTGGCGACCAGGGCCAGCACGGTGAAGAGCGGGCCGTGCGGCAGGAGCGCGATGCTGACCAGCACGGCGGCGGTGAGCAGCGCGGCCGGGCCCCGGTGGTCCTCGGGGGTGGCGTCCCAGCGGGCCTTGGCCCAGCTGGCGTGCCGGCGCAGGCCGCGGGCGATCAGGGTGAGCGGGGCGAACATGTCGGCGGCGTGGTCGCCGGCGGTGCGGGCGAGGTCGCGGCCGCGGGTGAGGTGACGGTTGAGGGACATGGTCCTGACTCCCCGGGCGAGTGGGCGGGTGAAACAGGTCGGACCGGGGCGGTGGACCCGCTCCCGGGCCGGAGGGCCGGGCGGCGCGGGACCCACCGCGCGGTTCCGCGTCGCCACCCGGAACCGGCGCGGACCGGCAGGGGTCAGAACTTGATGCCGCCGACCAGGTTGGCCAGGCTGGCGCCGCCGGCCTGGATGCTCGGGGCGATCGCGGTGCCCGCCAGGTAGAAGCCGAAGAGCGCGCAGGTGATCGCGTGCGAGACCTTGAGCCCGTCCCGGCGGAAGAAGAGGAATGCGATGGTGCCGAACAGGACGATGCCGGAGATGGACAGGATCACGGGTCTGCTCCTCAAGGTGGGGGACAGGGCCGCTGCCGTGGGCCGGCGGCGGTGGGGCGGTCCGCGAGGCCGTGCACTGGAGAGTGTCACGGAGTGTGCCTCAATCCTGACAAAAAGTAATAGATGATGGAACGTGGCAAATGGGTGGTTCTCCGGGGAAGTCTCAGGCCGGCTGGGCGGTTTGGGTGCTCGAAGCCCCGGCGGCCCCGACGATCGCGGCTCTCCTCCGGAGCGGGTGTGGCGGGGGTGGTCGGCGAATGCCATCGGGAATTCGCTCGAACGGGGGCGCGAGTGCTCGCGCGGTGTGTCGCCTCGCGGTGGCCGGATCGCGGACAATCGCTGGCCCGGGTGGTCAGCGGGCGGTTAGCGTGCGGGGGCACGACCGTGGCGTCCGCGCACGCCGACCCTGACCGCCTCCAGTGAAAGGGCCGTGATGGCCGACTTCCCCGATGCCCAGAGCACCGCTGCCGACGAGCCGGACGAGGCCGAGTTGATCGAGCTGGCGGGCCGGATCTTCGACGCCGCCCGGGCCGGCGACCGTGCCTCGCTCGCCGCGTTCCTGGACGCCGGTGCTCCGGTCAACCTCTCGAACGACCGCGGTGACACCCTGCTGATGCTGGCCGCCTATCACGGCCATGCCGAGGCCGTCCGGCTGCTGCTGGAGCGCGGTGCCGAGCCGGACCGGGCCAACGACCGCGGTCAGACCCCGCTGGCGGGCGCGGTCTTCAAGGGTGCCGACGAGGTGCTCACCGCGCTGCTGGAGGGTGGCGCCGACCCGGCGGCCGGACAGCCGTCGGCGGTGGACACCGCCCGGATGTTCGGCAAGGACGAGCTGCTGGCCCGGTTCGCCGCGCGCTGAGCCCGGGCCCTCGGAGCCTGGGCCCCTCGAATCCCGGTAGTTCACCGTGGTTCGAACACCTGGCCGTATGCTTCACCCTTATGGAGCTGCGCACCCTTGGCTACGACCACCCCGACGCCGAGCTGCTGACCGCCGCGGTCCAGCAGGAGTACGTGCTGCGTTACGGCGGCATCGACACCACGGTGATGCACCCCTCGCACTTCGTCCCGCCGCACGGCCTCTTCGTGGTGGCCTACCTGGACGGCGCGCCGGTCGCCTGCGGCGGCTGGCGCGCCAAGGACGGCGACGGTCCCGGTCTGCGGGACGGCGATGCCGAGCTGAAGCGGATGTTCGTGGTGCCCGAGGCCCGTGGCCGGGGGTTGGCCCGGGCGATCCTGCGCGATCTGGAGAGCTCCGCCGCCGCGGTCGGCCGCCGCCGGGTGGTGCTGGAGACCGGCACCGAGCAGCCGGAGGCGGTCGCCCTCTACGCCTCCGAGGGTTACCGTCCGATCACCAAGTTCGGCGTCTACCGGGAATCCCCGCAGAGCATCTGCCTGGGCAAGGAGCTGGGCCCTGCCTGACCGGCCGTCCGGCCATCGCGCCGGAATTCGGTGCAATATTGCTGCGGATTTTCGCGTAACCTTTTTGGACACGTCCTCCGATCGGCTGGTTACGTGACTGGGCACGGTGAATTCTGCTTACTCCGGACGTGGGGTGCTACCCGCAGAGTGGGGAAAACGGTGAGCCGGGCCGCCGGATTGGGCTAGCGTCATCCCCGCTGCGTCAAAGAGTGGCCACCGGAGTCGTCCGGGCCGCTCACCATGCCCTTCTGCGATTTCCCGGGAGACACCGTGCACGAGACATGCCAAGCGGAAAGCAGTGCGCCCACGGGTGCGCCGGCCGCCGACGGCCTCCAGCGTGTGGTGAACGTACTCGCCGAATTCCCCGGCCAGGGCGCCGGCGGGAATCACGGCATGGCCGACCGCTTCGCCGCGGTGGCCGATTTCTGTCGGGCGGTGGACGATGCGCCGGACGCGCTGGTGGTCCACAGCGCGGCCGAGGATGGGTGGAGCACCGAGCGGATCCAAGGCGCCGGCTACCATGCCCGCCTGCAGCGCGCGCTGACCGCCGACCAGCCGGCCGTCGGGGCGACCCGGTGAGCGGGGCGCAGGTGCTGGCGTCGCGGAACGCGCACGTGTTGCGCTGCCCGACCCGCTGGAGCGACGTGGACGAGAACGGGCACATCAACAATGCCCGGCTGGTCGGCTACATCCAGGAGGGAATCTACGACCTCTTCCACCATCACGCGAAGGCGGTCCGGGCCTCGCTCTTTCCGGACGGATTCCTGATCGCCCGGCACGAGATCGATTATCTGGAACAGTTGCACCACCGGCCGGAACCGCTGCAGATCCGGCTCGTGGTGGAACGGCTCGGCCGGAGTTCCGCACACGTTCGAGTGGAGGTCTGCCGGGGCTCGTCCGTCTACATGCGGGCGCGGACCGTGGTGGTGGCCCGGGATCGGGCCTCGGGGCGCTCGCGGAAACTGAGCCAGTCCGAGCGTTGTTTTCTCTCCGACTATCTGACGGTCGGTTCGCAGTCGGGCCAGGTGCCGCACGGCGCGGTTCCGCCGCAGGTCCGCCCGCGTCTGGTCTCGCCGCAGGCGCGTCCGGACCAGACCCATCCGGGGCAGCCGCACCCGGGTCAGACCCACTCGGGTCAGCCGCATCCGTCGCGCAAGATCCCGCTGCCCAGCCGGCTGCCCGCCCGGGTGCTCTGCCGAGCCTGAACCGCGCGCTGCCGGGCCCGCTTACCACGGGCCCGGTAGCAGGGCGTGTCCCGTGGTTCCCGCCGCGCGCTGATCCGAGGTGGAGCACGGGACACGCCCCAGCCCGCTCAGCCGACCACGGCCTGCGCGTCGATCTCGACCAGCATCGCCTCGTGCGGCAGTTCGACGGAGACCGTGGTGCGACAGGGCTTCACCCCGTCGGGCCCGACGTGTGTGGCGATGAACTCGGCGTAGGCCTCGTTCATCGCCGCGAAGTCGGAGCGCCGGGTCAGGAAGACCCGGAACATCACCACGTCCTCGATGCCGGCGCCGGCCGCCTCGACGATCACCCGGACGTTCTCCAGGGTGCGCCGGGTCTGCGCCGCGACATCGCCCGGGTGCAGGTACGCGCCGGTCGCCGGGTCCTGCGGACCCTGGCCGGAGACCTGCAGGATCGGGCCCTTCCGGAGGCCCTGGGAGAAGCTCCAGGCCGGGGCGGGGGGCACCGGTGGTGCGGATCTCGGTCCTGTCGCTCATGCGGGTCCGTTCTCGGGTGGGGGTGGACGGGTCAGGGGGCACCGCAGTCGGTGGAGATCCCGGCGGCGGTCGCGCGCAGGTGCGGGAGCAGCTCCAGCACCTGCTCGTAGGGCAGCACCAGGTCCGGCACCGAGACCGAGACGGCGGCCACCACCCGCCCGGTGGCGTCCCGGACCGGCGCGGCCAGGCAGTTCATGAACGACTCGTGCTCGGCGTGGTCCTGCGCCCAGCCCTGCTCGGCGACCGTGTCCAGCTCGGCCAGCAGCGCCTGCGGGGTGGTCAGCGTGCGGGCCGTGAACGGGGTGAGGTCGAGCGCGGAGACGATCCGCCGACGCTCCTCCGGCGGCAGGTCGGCCAGGAGGACCTTGGCGACCGCCGCACAGTGCAGCGGCACTGGCAGGCCGATCCGCGAGTACATCCGCACCGGCTGCCGGGAGTCGTACTTGTCGATGTACACCACCTCGCCGCCCTCGCGGGCGGCCAGGTGCACGGTCTGGCCGGTGGTCGCGTTCAGTTCGGCCAGCCGCGGGGCGGCGACCCGGCGGACCGGGCGCTGCTCCAGGGCGCGGCTGGACAGCGCGAAGAGCCCGGCGCCCAGGTGGTAGCGGTAGTCGGCGTCCCGGTAGACCAACCGGGCCTCCTCCAGGCTCTGCAGCAGGCGCAGCGCGGTGGTCTTGTGCACCTGGAGCAGCGCCGCGAGCTGGTCGAGCGAGCGCTCGCCCTCGGCCAGCTCGCCGAGCAGGGTGAGCGCGCGGCTGACGGTCTGACTCATCGCTCTCCCGAGCTCTCCTGGCCAGCTCTCCTGGTCGTTGACCCTCGATGCGGCCCATGCTAGAACAGCGGCAGCAACATGCGCAAAGATCGTTGCACATAGTGCAACGTTGGGAGTGGTGGTGGCGATGCGGCAGAGTGCGACGGCCGGCACGGGGATCGATCGGGACCGGGTGGCGGCGCTGGCCGAGGAGCGCTTGGACTGGCGGTTCAAGGCGGTGCCGCCGGCCGGCTGGGGACGCACCGTCACCGAGTACCTGGCCACCGGCCCGGCCCTGGACGAGCTCGGTACCCCGCTGCTCACCCTCGACGCCGCCGCGCTGGAGCACAACCTGCGAACCATGGCCGCCTGGTGCGCCACGGCCGGGGTCCAGCTCGCCCCCCACGGCAAGACCACCATGGCGCCGGCCCTCTGGCAGGCCCAACTCGACGCCGGTGCCCGCGCGGTGACCCTGGCCAACCTCAGCCAGCTGCGGGTCGCCCGGGCCTTCGGGGTGCGCCGGGTGGTGATCGCCAACGCGCTGCTCGACCCGGCCGGACTCGCCTGGCTGGCCGCCGAGCTGGACGCCGATCCGGAGTTCGAGGTGTGCTCCTGGGCGGACTCGGTGGAGTCCGTCCGGCTGATGGACGAGGCGCGCCGGGCCGCGGGCGCCCGTCGGCCGGCCGACGTCCTGGTCGAACTCGGCGGACCGGGTGGCCGCACCGGTGTCCGCGACCTGGCGACCGCCGAGGCGGTGGCACGGGCGGCGCGCGCCGCGCCGACCCTGCGGCTGGTCGGGGTCGGCGGCTACGAGGCCGCGCTGACCCACGACGCCACACCCGGCGGGCTGGCCACCGTCGAACGCTACCTGGAACGGCTGGTCGAGCTGCACGACCTGCTGCGCGCCGCCGGCCTGTTCGACCAGGCCGAGCGGGTGGTCGTCACCGCCGGCGGCAGTGCCTACTTCGACCAGGTGGCCCGGCTGCTCGCCCCGCTCGCCCGGGCCCACCCGGACCTCGACGTGGTGCTGCGCTCCGGCGCCTACCTGGCCCACGACGACGGCTTCTACCGCGCCATCTCCCCGCTGGCCCGCGGCGCCGGCGAACCGCTGCGCTCGGCGCTGCACGGCTGGGCCCGGGTGATCTCGCGGCCCGAGCCGGGGCTCGCCCTGCTGGACGGCGGAAAGCGCGACTTCCCGTACGACGAGGGGCTGCCCGAGCCGCAGGCGGTCCGTGGGCCGGACGGCCTGCGCCCGCTGTCCGGACACGTCAGCGCCGTCAACGATCAGCACGCCTTCCTGCGCGGGGCCGAGGTCGAGGTGGGCGACGTGGTCCGGCTCGGCGTCTCGCACCCGTGCACGGCCTTCGACAAGTGGACGCTGATCCCGGTGCTGGACGACGCCGCGAGCCCGCGGCCCCGGGTGGTCGATCTGGTGCGGACCTTCTTCTGACGGCCGACTGATGGCCGACCTGGTGTTCCGCGCGGCCACCGTCGTGGACGGCAGTGGTGCTGACCGGTTCCGGGCCGACGTCGCGCTGTGCGACGGCCGGATCGCCGAGCTGGGCGAAGGCCTGAGTGGACGTCAGGTCATCGACGCCGGGGGGCTGGTGCTCGCGTCCGGCTTCATCGACATGCACGCCCACTCCGATCTCGCGCTGCTGACCGATCCGGTCCATCCGTCCCGGACCACCCAGGGGGTCACCACCGAGGTGCTCGGCCAGGACGGCCTCTCCTACGCGCCGGTGGACGACCGCACGCTCCCCGCGCTGCGCCGTCAACTCGCGGGCTGGAACGGCGATCCGCCCGGCCTGGCGTGGAACTGGCGGTCGGTCGGCGAGTACCTGGACCGGCTGGACGCGGGCAGCGCGGTGAACGCCTGCTACCTCGTCCCGCACGGAACGCTGCGGATGCTCGCGCTCGGTTGGGACGATCGCCCGCCCACCCCGGGCGAGTCGGACCGGATGTGCGAACTCCTGGCCCAGGGACTGGCGGAGGGCGCGGTGGGGATGTCCAGCGGGCTGAGCTACCCGCCGGGGATGTACGCCGACACCGACGAACTGGTCGCGCTCTGCGCGGTGGTGGCCGCACACGGCGGCTACCACTCGCCGCACCAGCGCTCCTACGGCGCCGGTGCGCTGGCCGGCTACGCCGAGATGGTGGAGATCTCCCGGCGCTCCGGCTGCCCGCTCCACCTGGCCCACGCCACCATGAACTTCGGCGTCAACCAGGGCCGGGCGGGCGAGCTGCTGGAGCTGCTCGACCGGGCGATCGCCGACGGCTGCGACCTCACCCTGGACAGCTACCCCTACCTGCCCGGCTCCACCACACTGGCCGCCCTGCTGCCGAGTTGGGCCGCCGAGGGCGGCCCGGAGGCCACCCTCGCCCGGCTCGCCGACCCGGCCGCCCGGGAGCGGATCCGGCACCAGCTGGAGGTCACCGGCAGCGACGGCTGCCACGGCGTCGTCGCGGACTGGGCGGTCGTGCAGATCTCCGGCGTGCGCCGGCCGCGGCTGGCCGGCGCGGTCGGCGCCACCGTCGCCGAACTGGCCGCCGCCCGCGGGCAGTCCGGCACCGAGGTCTTCCTCGACCTGTTGCGCGAGGACGAGTTGGGGACGACCGTGCTGCAACACGTCGGGCACGAGGAGAACGTCCGCGCGATCATGCGCCACCCCGTGCACACCGCGGGCAGTGACGGCCTGCTGGTCGGCGCCCGCCCGCACCCCCGGACCTGGGGCACCTTCGCCCGTTACCTCGGCTACTACGGGCGGGAGTTGGGCGTGCTCACGCTGGAGCAGGCGGTGGCCCGGATGACCGGCCGACCGGGCCGCCGGCTGCGGCTGCGCCGGCGCGGGCTGATCCGCCCCGGCCACCACGCCGATCTGGTGCTCTTCGAGCCGGAAACGGTCCGGGACACCGCGACCTTCGAGCACCCGCGCCGGCCGGCCGCCGGGATGCGCCACGTCTACGTCAACGGCAGCGCCGTCCTGGCCGACGGCCGCCTCACCGGCGCCCGCCCCGGCCGGGCCCCGCGCCGCACCGACCGGGGGACCGCTGCCCGCTGAGCTCAGAACTTCGCCAGGAAGCTGTCGGCGATCACCTGGTAGCCGGCGTCGTTGGCGTGGATGTCGCCGCGGGACATGTTGGTCCAGGTCAGGATGCGCTGCACGTTGAGCGGCAGCTGCTGCCCGTCCAGCGGTACCAGCGGCAGGAAGGCGTTGGTCCCGAACGCCTTCGCGACATCGGCGGTCGGTACCCCGTGCAGCGCGTCCACGACGCCCAGGGTGGTGTTCATGGCGTCCGCCAGCGGCACCGAGAGGCCGGCCAGCAGCTTGCCCTCGGCGCCGGTGGTCCAGGCCGCGAGGAAGGGGTCGTAGAGGTTCATCCCGACGATCTCGGTGCGCGGTCCGGCGGCGGCCCGCAGCCGGTCCAGGATGGTCGCGAGGTCCCTGCCGGTGGTGGCGATGCCGTCCGCCGCGCAGGTCAGGTCGAGGCTGCCGCCGGTGGCGCAGCCGTCCACGTCGTTGGCGCCGATGTCCAGGGTGACCGTCACCCGGTCGGGCCGGTGTTCCTCGAGGTAGGAGACGGCCGCGTCGAGCTGCGCCCCGGCGTACGGGTGCGGGTAGGGGCAGCCGCCGTCCAGCATGGTGCCGGTGGTCTCGCCCGGGCAGCCCAGGTCGGTGAAGGAGAAGCCCTGGCCGGCCGCGGTGGCTCTGGCCCGCAGGGTTCTCGCCAGGTCCTGTGCGTAGCCGTGGCCGATCTCGCTGCCGCCACCCGGCAGGGTCTGGTAGCCGGCCGCCAGCGAGTCGCCGAGGGCCAGGTAGTAGCGAGTGGCGGGGGCGGCCGCCGAAGCCGGGGCCGCGGCGGTGCCGAGCAGGGCGGTGCCGAGCAGGGCGGCACCGGCCGCGCGACGTATCCGGCGGGACTGAGCTGACGTCATGAACCCTCCCTGGGCCGGCCCCGCGGCTGGCCCGGACGGCGGCGCGCGGGGCGAACCCGCAGAGGCTACTGCTCGGTAGTGCGACTGGACAGCGCTTGGACCGGATTCGTTGCGCGGCGCGGTGTGCGACGGCCGGGTCGGGATGGTGGTCTCCAGGTGCGGGTGCAGGGTGAAGCCCTGACGCGGGTTGGCGCCCCCGCCGGTCCGCTCACCGACCACCACCGCGCGTCCCAACTGCTGGAGGTCGTGAGCGAGTTCCTCGCCGCCGGAGCAGGGCCGAGCCGCCGGCGCGGGGCCCGGAGCGACGGCGAGGAGCGCACGGCTCCGCGAAAGCGTCACAAAATGAGACGCCTAGCGGGGAGAGGGGGCCCGGTGGCACGCCGTGAGTGCCACCGGGCGGGGTCGGCTAGCGGGCCTGGATCAGACCGAGCGCGATCAGGTCGTCCAGCGGCTCGACCACGCTGCAGGTGCCGAAGGCGGTGAACGCGGCACGTACCGCAGAGATCTGACGCGCAGTCAACTCGGATGCGGCGGCTGCCATCTCCTTGCCATCGCGCTCGGCGAGCAGGGCCCGCGGGTCGCCGCCGGTCAGTGCCGCGTGGGTGGCCAGCAGCACGTTGAGGAAGCCGTGGTGCTCGAAGCCGGTGGCCGGGTCGGCGTGCCGCGCGGCGTGGTGCAGCCCGGCGGTGCACTTGAACGGTAGTCCGCGCTCGACGCACCCGGTCACGAAGGCGGCCAGCTCCGGCTCGGTCGGGAACGCGGCGGCAGCGGTGCCGCCGGTGCGGAACTTGGCCCGGTACGGCGTGCCGGCCAGCACGTCCAGTGCCCCGGGCAGGTCCGGATCGCGCGGGATCTCGACCGCGCCGGAGGCCCCCGCCGGCAGGAGCCGCTCGAAGGCGGCCACCACCCGGCGCACCCCCTCGGCGGGCGCCACCCCGGGGTCGGCCGCGACCTCGGCGCCGGCCACCCGCAGTCGGGGCTCGGCGGCCACCGCCTCCAGCGCCGGGGCCAGCCCGGTGCTGCCGGCGGGCACGATCACGCCGATCGCCAGCGGTTCGTCCACCAGCTCCAACAGTGCGCCGAGCGCTCCCGCGCCGCAGAGGAAGGGGCCGACCAGCTCGGCGTACCAGGCCGTCCGGTGCGTCCGGTGGGCCGGTACGGCCTGCGGCAGCGGCAGCTCCCCGGGCGGGAAGATCGCCGCGTCGTCGCAGAGTCCGGTGAAGAGCGGCGGTACAGCGCTCGGGTTGGTGGTCAACGTCCCGTCCTTCGGTCGCACGGCGGGAGCACGCCCATGTGCCCCCGTGGCGAGCCTGCCGCAGTGCGACCGGGCAGGCAAGGGGGGTCCGGCTCCGTGGGGCGCCGGAGAGGGGGAGGAGAGGGGGAGGGGACACGCCCCCGTCCGGAGGAACGTCCCCGGCGGGTGGCGGCGCGCGCGGTACGTCTATCCGCGGGCGCCCACCCGGGGCGCCGTGCCACCCAGGAGGTATGTCGTGCGACGACGTCTTGCTGTCACCGGTGCCGTCGGCGCCCTGCTCGCGGCCGTGGCCTGGCCGGCCGGCGCGGTGGGCGAGGCGAACGCCCTGGCCGTCGGCGCGGCCGGCACGGTGGCGCAGGACGGCACGGTCACCCTGTCGGGCAGCTACCGCTGTGCGCCCTCCGCGGCCACCGGCGAGGTCTTCGTCAGCAGCAAGCTCAAGCAGGGCGCGGCCGAGCAGAGCATCGGCGGCACGGTGGCCACCTGCGACGGGCTCGACCATCCCTGGACCAACAGCGAGCGCGCCGACCAGCTGAACGCGGTGCCCGGCCCGGCCGAGGTCGAGGCCACGCTATTGAACCTGGACATGTCCAGCGGGCTTCCGCTGCCGCAGTTCCTGGCCGTCGGACGACAGTCCATCACACTCTCCCAAGGGAATTGACGGACAGTCAGGAATTCGGGCCTCGGCCGGACGGTCGGACGACCGCCCGGCCGAAGTCTGTCGGTCGCCGGAACCGCGGTAGGGGGCAGGGGTCGCTGGGGGGAATTACCGGCCCGTGAATCGCCCTCCGGACGGCCTGCCGGGAAAGCTCAAATCATCCTCAACCTATTGGTCCAGACTGTTG
Organism: Kitasatospora sp. NPDC024654; assembly: GCF_055559155.1. Lineage (NCBI taxonomy): Bacteria > Bacillati > Actinomycetota > Actinomycetes > Kitasatosporales > Streptomycetaceae > Kitasatospora > Kitasatospora sp. NPDC024654. The sequence goes on along the minus strand of NZ_JBVHLF010000048.1, from coordinate 20,310 downwards.
CCCGCCCTTTGCCAGGCGCTCTTGATCACGCTGTTGACCTGCGGGTGTACCGAATATCGGACACCACATGCCAATTCCGCCGCGCTGTGCTATGCGCTCATCCGAAGGTAACTATTCGGCCATAGGGGCTTTGCAGAGGCCTAATCCGCGGTTAGCGTTTGCGCACTCTCACTCCGCCATCCTTGAAGAGGGTTCCCCACATGGCAGTTGTTGACAAAATATCGCCGTCCATCGGGTCAGGTACCAAGCTCCGTCGTGACATCGGCCTGATCGGTCTGATGTGGGCGTCGGTCGGCTCGATCATCGGGTCCGGCTGGCTCTACGGGGCCAAGAACGCAGTCGTGGCCGCCGGCCCCGCGGCGATTATCTCGTGGGGGATCGGGGCCGTCGCGGTCGTGCTCCTGGCGCTGGTCCACGCCGAACTCGGTGGCCTCTTCCCGGTCGCCGGTGGTACCGCCCGGTACCCGCACTACACCTTCGGCGGCCTGGCCGGAATGTCGTTCGGCTGGTTCTCCTGGCTGCAGGCGGCGACGGTGGCGCCGATCGAGGTCGAGGCCATGATCGGTTACGCCGGTCACTGGTCCTGGGCGACCGGCTTCCAGCACGCCAACGGCACGCTGACCACTTCGGGCTTCGTCGTCGCGGTGGTCCTGATGGGCGTCTTCGTGGCGGTGAACTTCCTCGGGGTGCGCCTGCTGGCCCACACCAACAGCGCCGCCACCTGGTGGAAGGTCGCCATTCCGTTGGCGACGATCTTCATCCTGGCGGTCACCCACTTCCACGCCGGCAACTTCACCTCGCACGGCTTCGCGCCGTTCGGTGCCAAGGGTGTGCTGGCCGCGATCAGCACCAGCGGCATCATCTTCGCGCTGCTCGGCTTCGAGCAGGCGATCCAGCTCTCGGGTGAGAGCAAGAACCCCAAGAAGGACATCCCCCGCGCGGTCATCGGCTCGGTCTTCATCGGTGCCGTGATCTACACCCTGCTGCAGGTCGTCTACATCGGTGCGCTGCCCGGCGCCTCCTTCGCCAAGGGCTGGGCCAACCTGGCCTACCAGGGCATCAGCGGCCCGTTCGCCGGTCTGGCCACCGTGATCGGGCTCGGCTGGCTGGCCTGGGTGCTCTACCTGGACGCACTGGTCTCGCCCGGCGGCACCGGCCTGATCTACACCACCTCCACCTCGCGCATCTCCTACGGCCTGAGCCGCAACGGCTACGCCCCGCGGGCCTTCGAGAAGACCGACTCGCGCGGTGTGCCGTACTTCGGCCTGGTGATGTCCTTCGTCACCGGTGTGATCTGCTTCCTGCCCTTCCCGAGCTGGCAGCAGCTGGTCAGCTTCATCACCTCCGCCTCGGTGCTGATGTACGCCGGTGCGCCGCTGGCCTTCGGGGTCCTGCGCAAGCAGCTGCCGAACCGGGAGCGCCCGTACAAGCTGCCCCTCGGTGAGATCGTCTCCCCGGTCTCCTTCGTGGTCGCGAGCCTGATCATCTACTGGTCCGGCTGGACCACCCTGTGGCGCCTGGGCCTGGCGATCGTCCTCGGCTACGTGCTGCTCGGCTCCTACGCCGCGTACGCGATCGCCAAGAACCTGCCGAACGCCCCGCGGATGAACTGGAAGGCCGCCCAGTGGCTGCCGGTCTACCTGCTCGGCATCGGCGTGATCTCCTACTTCGGCCAGTTCGGTGGCACCAACACCATCCCGCTCTGGGTGGACATGGGCGTCATCACCGCCTTCTCGCTGGGGATCTACTACTGGGCCCGGACGGTCGCCCTGCCCGCCGAGGAGATCGAGCGGAACATCGAGGACGTCGAGGTGGTCGACGAGGGCGGGCACTGATCCCGCGCTCCTGACCAGCCGCCTCCGCGGGGTCCCCCACGGCCTGCTGAGGATCGGGCGCATCGCCGGCAACGGCGGTGCGCCCGACGGCGTTGGAGCCCGGCCGGCGGCACGTACCATGCGGTCATGAGCACCCATGCGATACCCGAGGGCGTCGGCCGCACCGCCATCGGCGTGGCCCGGGCCCGGGCGGTGGAGAGCCGCCGCCCCGACCGGCTGTTCGACGATCCGTACGCGGCGGCCTTCGTGACAGCCGCCGACGGCGAGGTCCGCGAGCGCAGGCCCGGCGAGGTCTCGCCGGGGCTGATCGCGATGGCCCGCCATCTGGTGGTCCGCACCCGGTTCTTCGACGACTTCCTGCTGGCGGCCGCCGCCGACGGTTGCCGGCAGGTGGTGATCCCGGCGGCAGGCCTGGACACCCGGGCCTACCGGCTCAACTGGCCGGCCGACGTGGTTTGTTACGAGATCGACCTGCCCGAGGTGCTGGCCTTCAAGGAACGGGTGCTGGCCGAGCGGGCGGCGGAGCCGGTGGCTCGCCGGGTGGCGCTGGTGGCGGACCTGCGGGAGGACTGGCCGGCCGTGCTGACCGGGGCCGGCTTCGACCCCGCCGAGCGCAGCGCCTGGCTGATCGAGGGGCTGCTGATCTACCTGGAGTCGGCCGAGGTGGCCCGGCTGCTCGGCCAGGTCGGCGAACTCGCCGCCCCCGGTAGCCGGTTGGCGCTCACCCACGGTCCCGGCCGGCGGGACGAGTCGCCGCGTGACCGGGGCGAGCTGGCCCCCGAGCTGGCTCCGGTGGCGAAGCTCTGGAAGGGCGGGCTGGCCGAGGACCCGGTGCCCTGGCTGGGGCGGCACGGTTGGCGGGCGGTCCGGCACGACCGCGCCGAGGCCGCCGTCTCCTACGGCCGGCCGGTCGACTACGTCTCATCCCAGCGCAGTTTCGTCACCGCCGAGCGACTGCCGGCGGTGACGAGTAACTGACCCGACTCAGTTGCCGCCGGGGAGCGGGCGCTCCTCCTCCACCAGGTCGCGGAAGTGCTCCAGATCGGCCCGGACCGTCCGCTCGATGGCGTCGGACTGGGCGAAGCCGTGCGGTCCGCCGAAGCAGGAGCGGACCGCGTCCGGGTCGTACTCGATCCGGACCTGGAGCCGGGTGCTGCCGGCGTCGAGCGGCATGAGCGCGAAGGTTCCGTTCAGATGGGCACCGTTCAGGGTCCGCCAGGTCATCACCTGGTTGCCGCCGCGGTCGGCGATCTCGGTCTCGAACACCTGCTCGTGGTCGCCCACCTCGATGTCCAGGTGGGCGCGGTGCCCGCCGTGCGCGTGGGCGTGCAGCACCCCGTCGACGAACCGCGGGTACTGGTCGACCCGGTGCAGTTGCTCCCAGGCCACCTGGACCGGGACGGCGACGTCGATCTGTTCTTCCAGCGTGCTCATCCTGGGCCTCCTGGGCCGCTCACTCCTGCTCCTCGATCGGGTCGCCCTCCGCCCGGGACTCGTCCTGGGCGTGCATGACCTGCTCGGAGGTCGCGCCCTCCTCAGGCACCTCGGGCTCCTCCTGGTCCGGGCGCTCCGGGCTCACCGTGGACATGGCCACCTCCCTGGGTCGCTATCTCCAGCCTGCTCCTTCGCACGGGGGCGGGCAAACCCGCGGCGGCCCGCTCAGCCGGTGGTGAGGTCGGCCAGGGTGTCCCAGAACAGCTGCTCGTAGCTCTGCAGCAGCCGTCCGTAGCGGCGTCCCTCGGCGATCAGCTCCGGACCCGGTCCGGCGGCGGCGACCACCGCGACCGCCTCCTCTTCCAGTTCGGGCACGGGCGTGGCGAAGAAGTCGAAGAAGGCGCAGCCGGCGTCGTCGAAGTCGTAGTTCCGGCGCAGCGCCCGCGCGGTCGCCGCGCAGTAGCCGCTCCAGGTCGCGAAGTTGGCGGCCAGCGCGAGCACCACGGCGGCCGGCTCGCCGTTCAGCGCCAGCCCGGCCAGGCAGCCCGGGTAGGCCTGGCAGCCGGCCAGTGGCTCGCGGGCCCGCAGCGCGGCCTCGTCCAGACCGCAGGCGGCGGCGAAGCCGGGCAGCGCCGCCAGGGCCAGTGACTCGCCCTCGGCGAGCTTGGCGAAGTAGTCACCGGCCGGCGAGTCGGCGCAGCGAGCGGCCAGCACCAGGAAGCTCCGCCGGTCGCTGGTGATGATCCGGTGCTGCTGCGCGGCGAGTTCGGCGAGCACCGGCAGCGGCGCGCCGCCCTGCTCCAGCAGTGGGATCAGCCGGTTGTCCGACTCACCTGGCGCCAGGTCCCGGCGGATGCTCAGCAGGGCTTCACGGGCGGGGGAGTTCATCGGCTGCGGCCTCCTCGGTGGCTGCGGGACGTGACCCGGTCAGCCTAGGTTCCTCCAGCGGCCCGCCCGGCGAAGCTGCCTGACGTGTCGTCAGAACACCGACCAGCCGGTCGCGGTGGTGAAGGCGTCCAGCGCGGCGACCCCGCCCACCGAGTTGCCCGCCCGGTCCAGTGCCGGACCCCAGGCGCAGATCGTGCCCTTGCCCGGGATGATCGCCAGGATGCCGCCGCCCACGCCGCTCTTGCCCGGCAGGCCGACCCGGAAGGCGAACTCGCCCGCCGCGTCGTAGGTGCCGCAGGTCAGCAGCACGGCGTTGATCCGCTTGGCGTCACTGCGTGAGAGCAGCCGGCTGCCGTCCGCGCGCAGCCCGTGTCGGGCCAGGAAGAGGCCGGCCAGCGCGAGGTCGCGGCAGCTCGCGGCGATCGCGCAGTGCGCGTAGTAGTGGCCGAGCACCGCCTCGACCGGGTTCTCCAGGTTGTCGTAGCTGGCGATGAAGTGGGCCAGCGCGGCGTTGCGGTGGCCGTGTGCGGCCTCCGAACCGGCCACCACCGGGTCGGTGTCCAGCAGTGGGTTGCCCGACTCGGCGCGCAGGAACTCACGGACCGACCGGCCGGCGTCCCCGGTCAGTGTGAGCAGGTGGTCGGTCACCACCACGGCGCCCGCGTTGATGAACGGGTTGCGCGGGACGCCCAGTTCGGACTCCAGCTGGACCAGCGAGTTGAACGGGGTGCCGGACGGCTCGCGGCCCACCCGGTGCCAGATCGCCTCGCCGCCGGTGGCCATCGACAGCGCCAGCGTGAAGAGCTTGGAGACGCTCTGGATGGAGAACGGCTGCTCCCAGTCGCCCGCGCCGTACACCTCGCCGTCCACGGTGGCCAGCGCCAGGCCGAAGCTCTTCGGGTCGGCCGCGGCGAGCGCCGGTATGTAGTCGGCGACCCGGCCGGTGCCGAGCACCGGGCGGGCGGCGTCCAAAGCGCGCTGGAGTTCGAGCTGGTAGTCCATATCGACATTCTGCACGGACTCCGTCGGGCCCGATCACGGTGGTCCGGCCCGGTCCGGTCGGGCTCCGGGCCCGCCTCGGCCGCGCTGCGCCGGCCCGGCGGCTGCGGCAGACTGGGAGGCGTGCCGGAGCTGCCCGAGGTCGAAGCGCTCAGCGCGTTCCTGACCGAGCGCCTGGTCGGGCGCCGCATCGGCCGGATCCACCAGGTGGCGATCAGCGCGCTCAAGACCTACGACCCGCCCCTCCAGGCGCTGGAGGGGCGGGATGTGGCCGCGGTGGGCCGACGCGGCAAGTTCCTGCTGCTGACCGCCGACGGGCCGCTGCACCTGGCCGTCCACCTGGCCAGGGCCGGCTGGCTGCGCTGGCGGGACGACCTGCCGGCGCTGCCGCCGAAACCCGGCAAGGGCCCGCTCGCGCTGAGGCTGCTGCTGGCCGACCCGCCCGGCGCCGGGTTCGACCTGACCGAGGCGGGCACCCAGAAGCGACTGGCGGTGTACGTCGTGGCCGACCCGGCCCAGGTGCCCGGGATCGCCCGGCTCGGCCCGGACCCGCTGGACCCCGGCTTCACCGAGCAGGACTTCGTCGAGCTGCTGCGCGGCGAACGGCGGCAGCTCAAGGGCGTGCTGCGGGACCAGGGCGTGCTGGCGGGGGTCGGCAACGCCTACTCGGACGAGGTGCTGCACGCGGCCCGGATGTCCCCGTTCAAGATCGCCGACCGGCTGACCGAGGACGAGGCCGCCGATCTGTACCGGGTGCTCGGCAGCACCCTGCGGGAGGCCGTGGAGCGCTCGCGCGGGCTGGCCGCCGGCGAGCTGAAGGCGGAGAAGAAGACCGGTCTGCGGGTGCACGGGCGCACCGGGCAGCCCTGCCCGGTCTGTGGCGACACCATCCGCGAGGTGTCGTTCCGGGACTCCGCGTTGCAGTACTGTCCGACCTGCCAGACCGGCGGCAAGCCGCTCGCCGACCGGCGGCTCTCCCGGTTGCTCAAGTGACGGACCGCGCAGGAGTAGTCGTTCCGCGCACCGGGTAGGGCAGCGTCGTCCGTCCACCGCACCGACCCTGCCAGGAGCCGCCCCATGCCCGCCGCCCTCAGCCACGATCGCGGATCCACCGACACCCCGCTGCTGACCGGGACCATCGGGGCCAACCTGGACCGCACGGTGGCCGTGTTCGGCGACCGCGAGGCGCTGGTCGACCTGCCGAGCGGGCGGCGCTGGACCTACCGCCAACTCGCCGACGAGGTGGATGTGGTGGCCCGCGGGCTGCTCTCGCTCGGGGTTCGCACCGGCGACCGGGTGGGGGTCTGGTCGCCCAACTGCCCGGAGTGGGTGCTACTGCAGTACGCCACCGCCCGGATCGGCGCCATCCTGGTCAGCATCAACCCGGGCTACCGGACCCACGAACTGGTCTACGTGCTACGGCAGTCCGGCGTCCGGACGGTGGTGGCGACGCCCTCGTACAAGACCTCCGACTACGCGGCGATGCTCGCCGAGGCCCGCCCGCAGTGTCCCGAGCTGCGCGACGTACTGCTGCTCGGCGAGGACTCCTGGACGGCGCTGACGGCGGCCGGTCGGGCCGGCGACCCGTCCCAGCCGGCGGCCGTCGCCGCCGAGTTGAGCCCGGACGACGCGATCAACATCCAGTACACCTCCGGCACCACCGGGTTCCCCAAGGGTGCCACCCTCTCGCACCGCAACATCCTCAACAACGGCTACTTCGTCGCCGAGCTGCTCAACTACACCGAACAGGACCGGATCTGCGTGCCGGTGCCGTTCTACCACTGCTTCGGGATGGTGATGGCCAACCTGGCGGCCACCTCGCACGGTGCCTGTCTGGTGATACCGGCCCCCTCGTTCGACCCCGCGGCCACCCTGGCCGCGGTCGCCGCCGAGCGCTGCACCTCGCTGTACGGCGTACCGACCATGTTCATCGCCGAGTTGAACGATCCGTCGTTCGCCGAGCACGACCTTTCGGCGCTGCGCACCGGCATCATGGCCGGCTCGCCCTGCCCCGCCGAGGTGATGCGGCAGGTGATGGACCGGATGGGCATGCGCGAGGTGGCGATCTGCTACGGGATGACCGAGACCTCGCCGGTCTCCACGCAGACCCGGCCCGAGGACAGCTTCGAGCAGCGGGTCGGCACGGTCGGCCGGGTCGGCCCGCACCTGGAGGTCAAGGTGACCGACCCGGCCACCGGCCGGACCGTCCCGCGCGGCACGGCGGGCGAACTGTGCACCCGCGGCTACTCGGTGATGCTCGGCTACTGGGACGAGCCGGCCAGGACCGCGGAGGTGGTGGACCCGGATGGCTGGATGCACACCGGCGACCTCGCGGTGATGGACGACGACGGTTTCCTGGCGATCACCGGCCGGATCAAGGACATGGTGATCCGCGGCGGCGAGAACGTCTACCCGCGCGAGATCGAGGAGTTCCTCTACACCCACCCCGACATCCTGGACGCCCAGGTGATCGGCGTGCCGGACGAGAAGTACGGCGAGGAGCTGATGGCCTGGGTCCGACTGCGGCCGGGCGCGGCGGAGTTGACCGCCGAGACGCTGCGCGCGTGGTGCACCGGCCGGTTGGCGCACTACAAGATCCCGCGCTACGTGCACCTGGTGGAGACCTTCCCGATGACGGTCACCGGCAAGGTCCGCAAGGTGGAGATGCGTGAGGCGGCGCTCCGGCTGCTGGCGGAGCAGGCGGTGAGCGGCGACTGAAAGTATCCGGTTGATGACAGTGGGTCAACTGTGGAATCATCCCTTCCGTTCAGCTCGATCCCATCCCCGGGGGGACGGTCGCCATGGACCACCCGTCAAGCTTCCGCCGGCTCGTCGCCGCCGGACCGGCCCAGGTCTTCGCCCACCTCCCCGACGAGGCCGCCACCTGGGGTTGGGCGAACTGCGGGCTGGTGCTGCACGAGGACCGGGCGCTGCTGGTCGACACGCCGTACACGCCCGCGCTCACCGAGCGGATGCTGGCCCGGGTCGAGCAGCGGCTGCCCGGGACGCGGGTGGACGAGGTGGTGATCACGCACGCCAACGGTGACCACTGTTGGGGCCTGCGGGCGCTGCCGGCGGACGTGCCGGTGATCGCCACCGAGGCCACCGCGCACGCGTTCTGCCACGAGCCGGGCCCCGAGCGGGTGGTGGCGCTGCTGGAGCGGACCGACCCGGCGTCGGAGCTCGGTGGGTACCTGCGCGCCAACTTCCCGTTCGACTTCGCCCAGGTCCGGCTGCGCACGCCCGACCGGACGTTCAGCGGGACGTCGTCGCTCCGGCTCGGCGCCACCGAGGTGCGGCTGATCGAGGCCGGGGCCGGCCACTCCGCGGGCGATCTGCTGGTGCACGTACCGGAGCTGGCGACGGTGTACGCCGGGGACGTGCTCTTCGTCGGGCACCACCCGGTCACCTGGGCCAGCCTGACCGGCGCCATCGCGGCGCTGGACACCCTGCTCGGGCTGGCGGCGGGGATCATCGTGCCCGGGCACGGCCCGGTCTGCGGGCCGGCCGAGGCGGAGCGAATGCGCGGCTACTTCGAGCTGCTGGGGGCGCACGCCGAGCGGAGCCACGCCCGCGGCCTGTCGCCGCTGGAGGCCGCCCGGCGGTTCGTGCCGCCCGCCTTCGCCGCCGGCTGGCGACTGCCCGAGCGGATGGTGGTCACCATCGCCGCGCACTACCGGGAGCTGGACGGGGACCGGGCGGCGCCGGACATGATCGCGCTGATGGCGGACTGCGCCCGGTACGCCGCCTCGGCGCCCGCGCTCCCCGGGCCGCGCCCGGCCGACACGGCCCCCGCGCTCGCCGAACGGCCCCGGTGATCAGCGCCCGGGCGCGGCGGCGCGGGCCGCCAGGGCGGCGGGCAACGGCTCGTAGCGCAGGTGGCCGCGGGTGAACGAGCCGGTCCCGTGCGAGAGCGAGCGCAGGTCCACCGCGTAGCGGGTCAGCTCCAACTCCGGCACCTCGGCCCGCAGCAGGCTCCGGCCGGGCCCGGCGGAGTCCGTCCCGAGCACCCGGGCCCGCCGGACCGACAGGTCGCTGAGCACCGAGCCCAGGTACTCGTCCGGCACCAGCACGGTCACCTCGGCCACCGGCTCCAGCAACTGGACGGTGGTCCGGGTGGCCGCGTCGCGCAGCGCCAGCGCGCCCGCGGACTGGAAGGCGGCGTCCGAGGAGTCCACCGAGTGCGCCTTGCCGTCCACCAGGGTGACCCGGACGTCCACCAACGGGTGGTCGTCCACCACACCGTGCTCCAGCTGGGCCCGGACACCCTTCTCCACCGAGGGGATGAAGTGCCGCGGCACCGCCCCACCGACCACCTTGTCCACGAACTCGAAGCCACCACCGGCCGGCAGCGGCTCGACCAGCAGGTCGCAGATGGCGTACTGGCCGTGCCCGCCGGACTGCTTGACCAGCCGGCCGTGCCCGGTGGCCGGCCCGGCGAAGGTCTCGCGCAACGCCACCTGGTAGGGCACCTGTTCCACCTGCACCCCGAACAGGGCGCCCAGCTGATGCAGCACCACCCCGGCGTGCGCCTCCCCGGTACACCAGAGCACCAGTTGGCCGGTCGCGGCGTTCTGCTCGACCCGGACCGTCGGATCCTGCGCGGTCAGCCGGGACAGGCCCTGAGACAGCTTGTCCTCGTCGCTGCGGCTGCGGGCCTTGACGGCGATCGGCAGCAGCGGCTCGGGCAGGCTCCACGGCTCGACCGGCCCGGCGCCGCCGCGTTCGGAGAGGGTGTCGCCGACCCGGGCCGTGCCGAGCTTGCCGACACAGACCAGGTCGCCCGCGACGGCCACCGGAACCGGGCGCTGCTGTTTGCCGAACGGGCTGGTCAGCCCGGCGATCCGGTCGTCCGAGGGCTCGTGCCCGGGAGAGTCCTCCGGCCCGACCGGCCGGTCCGGAGCGGCGACGTGCACCAGGGTGTCCGGGCGCAGCGTGCCGGCGAACACCCGGACCAGGCTGAGCCGGCCCACGTACTGGTCGCCGCTGTTCTGGATCACCTGGGCGGCCAGCGGGGCCGTCGGGTCGCAGGCCAGCTTGTCGGCCGGCGGGGCCTGCCGGTCGGTGGGGGCGGGGAAGGAGGAGACGATCAGGTCGAGCAGGTCGATCGTGCCGGTGCCGTCCTCGGTGATCGGCAGCACCGGGTGCAGCGCGTCGTGCAGCACGGCGCCGCGCAGCCCGCGGGTGAGCGTGCCCGGGTCGAGCGTCTCGCCGCCGAGGTAGCGCTCCAGCAGCTCGTCGTCCTCGCCGGCGATCGCCTCCACCAGGCGCTCCCGGGCCGGACCGGTGTCCGGGGCGGGCTCGGCCTCGCCGTGCGTCTCGCCGGAGAGCAGCTCGACGGTGCCGCGGACCTGGCCGTGGTTGAGCACCGGCAGGTCGAGCGGCTGCACCGAGTCGGGCCGGCCCTCGCCGAAGGCCTCCTGGCAGGCCGCCAGCACCTCGTGGAAGTCGGCTCGGGCCGCGTCCATATGGGTGACGGCGATGGCGCGCGGCAGCCCGGCATCGGCGCACTCGCGCCACAGCGCCAGCACCGGCGCGGTCACCGGTTCGGTCGCGGAGACCACGAAGACCGCGCCGTCGGCGGCCCGCAGCGCGGCCCGCAGCTCGCCGGCGAAGTCCGCGTGGCCGGGCGGGTCGAGCAGATTGATCTTGACGCCGTGCCACTCGACCGGGACCAGCGCGAGGCGCACCGAGCGCTGCTGCTGGTGCTCGATCTCCTCGTGGTCGGAGACCGTGCTGCCGTCCGCCACCCGGCCGGCCCGGGTCAGCGCGCCGGCGGCCAGCGCCAGCGACTCCGTCAGCGTGGTCTTGCCGGAGCCGCTGACCCCGACCAGGACCACGTTGCGCAGCTGCTCGGGGCGGTCGGCGGCGGGCGCCCGTCCGACCGCCCCCGCTCGGGACGTACCTCGTTCGGACATCGCAGACCTCCACCGACGGCACCGGGGAACCTCGTGCTTCGAGCTTTCGTGCTTCGAGCTTTCCACCGGGGGCGCTACCGGTCCACCCGGTGGGCGGCCGCCGGGGGAGCACGCCGGGCTCAGTAGAGGAACGGCAGCAGGCGCTTGGTGCGCTGTCGGTACTCCGCGTACTCGCCGCCGAACGAGTGCAGCAGCAGCGACTCCTCGGCCTCGATCCGGCGGTGGTAGGCGGTGAACAGCAGCCCGGCGGCGAGCAGCACGGCCAGCCAGCTGCCCAGGCCGAGCGGGTAGCCGGTCCAGACCAGCAGGCTGCCGCAGTAACCGGGGTGCCGGATCAACCGGTACGGGCCGCGGCGCACCACGTGCTGGTCGGCGCTGGTGCGCAGGGTGCGGGTGTAGAAGCGGCCGAGGGTGCGCATACCCCAGGCGCGCAGCCCCAGACCGGCGGCGATCAGCACCACCCCGAGCCAGCGGCCCGCGGCCGGCACGGGGGTGACCGAGGCGGTGCTGAGACCGACCGTGACCAGCACCACCAGCAGGTAGCACGCCAGCAGCAGGACGGTGCTGCCACGGTCGGCGCCGTCGGCGTGCCAGTCGGCGGCGTTGGCGTCCTCCCGGCGGCGGAGCAGCAGCTCGTACGCCACCCAGAGCAGTAGCCCGAGGATCGAGAGGAGGCCGGGGAGGGACATGGCGACTCCTTGCTGGCGGTGCGGCGGCCGCTCTGCTGTCACCGTCACACGGGGTGTTCCCGCTGTCCAGGGCGCTGGACGGCCCCGCGGAAGGCCCCGGGTGCGCCCGGCGCGGGGGGGGGGGGGGGGGGGGGGGGGGGGGAGGGGAGGGGGGGGGGGGGGGGGGGGGGAGGAGGGGGGGGGGGGGGACTTTGCCGGCCCCTCCCCCGCGCCTGAAGGA
>NZ_JBVHLF010000048.1:0-8317 GCF_055559155.1 Kitasatospora sp. NPDC024654 | reverse complement strand
GGTGTTGCCCCCCCCCCCGCCCCCCCCTCTCCCCCCCCCGCCCCCCCTCCCCCCCCCCCCCCCCCCCCCCCCCCCCCCCCGACGGGTCAGAAGGTGACCGCCACCGCCAGCTGCCCGTCCCGCGCCACCACCGCCTCGACGGACGCGATCCGGCCGGCCGCGCGGACGTCGTGCTCGGCCAGCGCGAGCAGGTCCAGGGCGCTGCGCGAGCCGGTGATCACGGCCCGCGCGACGTCGGCCCGCATCGACACCCGCGCCTCCGACTTCGCCCTGCGCACCCCCGCGATCACCTGCGCGGCCGTGGTGAGCACCGCGCGGTCGACCGGGCCGGCCAGCTGACGCAGCTCGTCCGCGGCCGGCCAGGCGGCGCGGTGCACGGAGCCGTCCTGCCACCAGGACCAGACCTCCTCGGTGGCGAACGGCAGGAACGGCGCGAACAGCCGCAGCAGCGTCGAGAGCGCGGTGACCAGCGCGCGCCGCGCCGACTCCGCCGCCCGCTCGCCCTGCTCGCCGTAGGCGCGGGCCTTGACCAGCTCGACGTAGTCGTCGCAGAAGTGCCAGAAGAACTGTTCGGTCCGCTCCAGCGCCCGGGTGTAGTCGAAGGCGTCGAACGCCTCGGTGGCCGCCTGCACGGTCTCGGCGAGTTCCGCGAGCATCGCGGCGTCCAGCGGCTCGGTCACCCGGGCGGCCCCGGCGGGCACTCCCAGGCTCAGCACGAACCGGCTCGCGTTGAGCACCTTGATCGCCAGCCGTCGCCCGATCTTCATCTGCCCGACGTCGAACGCGGTGTCCGTCCCTGGGCGCCCGCTGGCCGCCCAGTAGCGCACCGCGTCCGACCCGTGCTGGTCCAGCAGATCGGCCGGGGTGACCACGTTGCCGACCGACTTGGACATCTTCTTGCGGTCCGGGTCGAGGATCCAGCCCGAGATGCCCGCGTGCCGCCAGGGCAGCACGTCGTGCTCGGCGTGCGCGCGGACCACGGACGAGAAGAGCCAGGTGCGGATGATCTCGTGGGCCTGCGGGCGCAGGTCCATCGGGAAGACCCGGGCGAACAGGTCGTCGTCCACGCCCCAGCGGGCGGCGATCTGTGGGGTGAGCGAGGAGGTCGCCCAGGTGTCCATCACGTCCGGGTCGCCGGTGAAGCCGCCCGGACGGTCGCGCTGGTCGGGCGTGAAGCCGTCCGGGGTGTCGGTGCCGGGGTCGATCGGCAGCGCGGACTCGGCCGGGACCAGCGGCCGGTCGTACACCGGGCGGCCCGTCCCGTCGAGCGGGTACCAGAGCGGGATCGGGACCCCGAAGAAGCGCTGCCGGCTGACCAGCCAGTCGCCGTTCAGGCCGCCCACCCAGCTGTCGTAGCGGACCTTCATGTGCTCCGGGTGCCAGATCAACTCGGCTCCACGGGACAGTAGTTCGGCGCGCAGGCGGTCGTCGCGGCCACCGTTGCGCAGGTACCACTGCCGGGTGGTGACGATTTCGAGCGGCTTGTCGCCCTTCTCGTAGAACTTCACCGGGTGGCTGATCGGCCGCGGTTCGCCGAGCAGTTCGCCGCTCTCCCGCAGCATCGCGACCATCCGCTCGCGGCCGGTGTGCACGGTGGCGCCGGCCAGCCGCGAGTACGCCGTCCGGGCCCGCTCCGACGCCAGGCCGGCCGGCGGCTCGGCGCCGAAGCGGCCGTCCCAGCCCAGCACCGGGCGGGTGGCCAGCCGCAGTTCGCGCCACCAGACCACGTCGGTGGTGTCGCCGAAGGTGCAGACCATGGCGATGCCGGTGCCCTTCTCCGGGTCGGCCAGCCGGTGTGCGAGCACCGGCACCTCGACGCCGAAGACCGGGGTGCGCACGGTCGAACCGAAGAGCGGCTGGTAGCGGGTGTCGTCGGGGTGGGCGACCAGCGCGACGCAGGCGGGCAGCAGCTCCGGGCGGGTGGTGCCGATCTCCACCGGGTCGCCGCCGTCCGGCCGGCTGAACAGCAACTGGTGGAAGGCGCCCGGGCGCTCCCGGTCCTCCAGCTCGGCCTGGGCGACCGCGGTGCGGAAGGTGACGTCCCAGAGCGTCGGCGCCTCGGCCGGGTAGGCCTCGCCGCGGGCCAGGTTGCGCAGGAAGGCGCGCTGCGAGATGGCCCGCGCGGTGCTGCCGATGGTCTGGTACGTCATCGACCAGTCGACCGAGAGGCCCAACTGCTGCCAGAGCTCCTCGAAGGCCCGCTCGTCGGTGGTGGTCAGCCGCTCGCAGAGTTCGATGAAGTTGCGCCGGGAGACCGGGATCTGCTCCCGGCCGGGCTTGGCCGGCGGGGTGAAGTCCGGGTCGTAGGGCAGCGCGGGGTCGCAGCGCACGCCGAAGTGGTTCTGCACCCGGCGTTCGGTCGGCAGGCCGTTGTCGTCCCAGCCCATCGGGTAGAAGACCTCGCGCCCGCGCATCCGCTGGTAGCGCGCGACGGTGTCGGTGTGGGTGTAGGAGAAGACATGGCCGACGTGCAGTGAGCCGCTGACCGTGGGCGGCGGGGTGTCGATCGAGAAGACCTCGGCCCGCGGCCGGGAGCGGTCGAAGCGGTATACCCCCGTCTCGTCCCAGCGCCGCGACCACTTCGCTTCGAGCCCCGCGAGGGAGGGCTTGGCGGGCACATCAGGGAGACGAGGAGTCTTTGTCATGCCGCCTGATGCTAGTGCCGGGGGTGGGTGAACGATCAACCGAATATCCGGCGGCACCGCCCGGGCCGCGGCATTGCGGTGACCCGTTCGTGGCCGCACAGTGGAGACAGGGCGGCCCACCCGCGCGGCAGCCTGGCGACCGGTCCGGATCGGCTCCGGCGCCGGTTCTCGGCCCAGGAGGAGCGGAGGAGCGGAATATGCAAGCCATGGTTGGTGACACCATCCACATCCACAGCAAGGCCGTCGGCATGGCCGACCAGTTGGGCGAGATCATCGAGGTCCGCGGCTCGCACGGCGAACCGCCGTACCTGGTCCGCTTCGAGGACGGCCACGACGGGCTGATCTACCCCGGTCCCGACACGGTGATCGAACCGCACAGGCAGGACCGGCTCTGGTAGCGGGGGCGTCATGATGGGGAGTTGACGTGGCGTCAACTCCCCATCGGTTGTGTCGGATCGACCGGGACCTAGTCCAGCTCGACCTCGAAGTCCCAGGTGGCCAGCGGCTTTCCGGCCGCCGACCAACTGAGTGTGGCATGGCCGGCGTCGAAGGTGGCGGCGAGGTGCAGGGTCGCGTCGTGGCCGGGGGTCGCGCTCGCCGAGGTGGCGTCGCTGGTGAACGGCACCGGGTGGCCCAGCTCGTCGGTGATGCTCAGCGCGTCGGCGCGCAGCTCCGCACCGCCGGCCGGGACGTGCAGCAGCACCGTGATCGTCCCGGCGGAGGCACTGGCCGGTGCCGCGCCGGGGGCGGGCGCGGGCAGCGCGAGGTCGGGCCCGGTCGCGGTGATCCGGGCCTGCTGGGCACCGAGGTCGAGCTGGACGGCGTCGCCCATCGCCACCAGCTGGGCGTGTCCGGGGGATGCGGTCGGTACGATCGGCGAGGCGGGCGGAGTGGGGATCGGGACCCGGCCCAGGTCCGTCGCCAGCTGCCCGGACGACGAGCAGCCGGTCGCTGCCAGCAGGACGGTGAGCAGCGCGGTCGCGGGCCCGCGGCCGAGGCCACGCCCGAGCGGGGCACGGCCTCGGTGGGTGGAGCGGTCGGTCACTGGCCCGCCCCGAGCCTCAGGCTGTCCAGAACCGCGTTCGGTCCGGTGAAGTCGGGTGCGAGCAAGGCCGGTTGGTCCTTCGGCTGCTTGCTGGTGGCCGAGTAGACGCCGTTACTGCCCATGGGGGCGGGCTGCGTCGCGTGGCCACCGGGGTTGTTGTAGACGTCGGGCCCGAACGGTCGCAGCCCGGGCGTGCCGGCGTAGCCGAGGTGGCCCTGGCCGTCGGTGCCGCCCTTGGTGATGTGGAAGAGGTCCTCCATGCTGCGCAGCCAGGAGTAGTGGTTGTACGGCTGGTCGCTGATCGTGCCGGGCTTGATGTAGCGCGAGATCAGCACCGAGCCGGTGATCCCGCCGCCGGGTGTGGTGTCCTGGCCGAAGGCCTGGTCGCCGGGCTGGCTGGTGTTGGGTCCGGGCAGCTCGTCGCAGCAGGCGACCACGGACTGCGCGGTGTCGGTCGGGGTGTTGAGCGTCGGGTCGCTGTTGCCGGTGTAGTCGCCGGTGGAGTTGCCGTAGATCTTGTACGGTGGGAACGCCTCGTCGAAGGTGATGTCGATCAGGCCGTTGTCCTGGAACGCGGGCGAGGCCATGATCTGCGGGATCCACTTCTCCAGGAAGAGGTCCGAGGCGTACAGGCCGCCCTGGTGGTTGTTCGGGTCACCGGAGAGGTTGTCGCCCTTGCAGGTCGAGTCGTGGGCGTCCGAGCAGTTGTCGGGGGTGATCCAGGAGAAGGCGGGGGTGGTGTCCTCACTCCTGAGGTCCTCGGCGAGGCCGCTCTGCGCGGGGCGGCCGCCTTGGGCCGGGCGGCCGTCCAGCGGCACGACCTGGGCGCACTCCTGCGGGTCGTCGATCAGCGAGTGGAACCAGACGGTCGGGTTGTGCTTGGGCACGTACTGGTCGGTGGCGGTGGCCGCGCCCGGGTCCGGGACGCCGTTGCCGGACGGGTCGCCCGGGACGCCGCACTTGTACGGGTCCTCGCGGCCCGGGTCGTTGCCCATGTCCTGCATGTACGCCTTCCAGCTGACGTTCTTGTCGTCGAGCTGGTTGAACAGGGTGTACACCGAGTCCGGGTAGACGCAGCCGGAGGTCGCGTTGGTCTGGCCGTCGGCGGCCGGGGTGCCGGGCGAGACGTTCTTGTACTGCGGACAGTCGGCCTGGGTGTCGGGCGCCGGGGCCTGCCCGCTGGCCAGGCTGATGTAGTTGTCGAGGCTGTAGTGACCGGTGCCGTAGTACTGGCGGAGCAGCTCGCCGTACTGCGGCAGGGTCCTCCAGAGGTAGCTGTTCTGGTTGAGACCGGTGAACGAGGCCTCGTACGACTTGTTCTCCAGCACGATCAGCCAGACGTGCTTGATCTTCGGCGGGGTGAAGTCGTGGCTGGCGGCGTCGGCCGGGGTGACGCCGCTGCCGACCAGCCCGGCGGCGGCCAGCGCGGCCGCCACCAGGGTCGCCGCGAGTCGCGGGCGGTGGCCGCGGCCGATGCTGGGTGCGTCTGGTTCTATCCTGCTCATGTCATATACCGTCCTTGTCTGTCTCGCCCGGTCGGAGTTCTGGGTGACGCGGCGACGGTGCCGGCGGGAAGTCTATCGGCGGGCGCTCGGAAGGGAATCGCACTGCTGGTCCGCCGGGTGACTGTTCATCAGGATGACGGACTTCTCCGCCCGAGGATGATGGCCGTGAGCCGCCGTTCCTGGTGTTCCGGTGCGAACCTTGGTGGTATCCCCGAACGCACCGGTTGGTAGGAAGGCGGACCCCCATGCAGGCGATCCGGCACGCGCTGTCCATCACCGGGTCGATGACCTGGGAGATCGCCTGGGCGCTGATCCTCGGCTTCCTGCTCTCCGCGGTCGTGCAGGCGGTGGTGCGCCGGGCCACCGTGGTCCGGCTGCTCGGCGACGCCCGACCGCGGACGCTGGCGCTGGCCGCCGGGCTGGGGATGGCCTCCTCTTCCTGTTCGTACGCCGCGGTGGCGCTGGCCCGCTCGCTGTTCCGCAAGGGCGCGGACTTCACGGCCGCGCTGGCCTTCGAGATCGCCTCCACCAACCTGGTGGTCGAACTCGGCGTGATCCTCGCCCTGTTGATGGGGTGGCAGTTCACCGCGGCCGAGTTCGTCGGCGGCCCGATCATGATCGTGGTGCTCGCGTTGCTGTTCCGGCGGTGGCTGAGCCGGCGGCTGGTGCGCGAGGCGCGCGAGCAGGCCGACCGCGGGCTGGCCGGGTCGATGGAGGGCCATGCCGCGATGGACATGTCGGTGCGACGGGAGGGCGGCTTCGTCCAACGGCTCTTCTCGGCCGAGGGGTTCACCTCGGTGGCGCACGTCTTCGTGATGGAGTGGGCGGCGATCCTGCGCGACCTGGTGGGCGGCCTGCTGATCGCCGGGGCGGTGGCGGCCTGGGTGCCGGACTCGTTCTGGCACTCGTTCTTCTTCGCCGGACACCCGCTGGCGGCCCGGTTCTGGGGGCCGCTGGTCGGGCCGCTGGTCGCGCTGGTCTCGTTCGTCTGCTCGGTCGGCAACGTGCCGCTGGCGGTGGTGCTCTGGAAGGGCGGGATCAGCTTCGGCGGGGTGGTCTCCTTCGTCTTCGCCGACCTGCTGATCCTGCCGATCCTGAACATCTACCGGAAGTACTACGGGCTGCGGATGGCCGCCTTCCTGGCCGGCACCAGCTACCTCGCGATGGCGGCCGCGGGTTACGCCGTCGAGCTGCTCTTCCGGGGGCTGGGCCTGGTCCCGGACCAGCGGCACGCGAGGATCCCGATGGCCGGAATCCGCTGGGACTACACCAGCTGGCTCAACGTCGCGTTCCTGCTGCTGGCCGCCGTGCTGCTGGTGCGGTTCTTCCGGACCGGCGGGACGGAGATGCTGCGCGGGATGGGCGGTGCACCCGCCGCCGAGCCGGCCGGACCGGCCGTGCCGGGCGACCACGGCGGTCACGGTGGCCATGACGCCACGGGTCGTCCTTGAGCGCGTCGCCCGGCGCGTCGCGGCCGGCCGTGGTCAGCTGTCGGGACCGGACTACGACCGGGTGGCCCGGGCAACGCTGCGGAGGTCCAACCGTGATGATGTTCCGTCCTGTCGGCGGCGCCGGCGGGCGCCGCCGGTTCCTCGGTGGCCTGCTCGCCGCGGCCGCCGCGGGTTCGGCGGCCGGGCCGATGGCCGGCGGGGGCACGGCCCAGGCGGCGCGCCCGCGTCCGCGTCCGCGCTCGCGCGGCGAGGCGGTGTTGGCGGTGGCGGAGCGTCAGATCGGCATCCCCTACTCGTGGGGCGGGGGTGACCGGCTCGGCGCCAGCCTCGGCTACTGCGAGGACGAGAACGGCTACCTCGACGGCGTGTGCAAGGGCGAGACCACGATCGGCTTCGACTGCAGCGGCCTCACCCTGTACTGCTGGTACGCGGGCACCGGCGGCGCGGTCCAGCTCGGGCACTACACCGTCGCCCAGTTCCACCGCGGCACGCCGGTCGAGCGGGTCAACCTGGCCCCCGGCGACCTGCTCTTCTTCTCCCGCGGCGACGCGCCGCTGCACCACGTCGGCCTCTACGCGGGCGGCAACGCGATGATCCACGCGGCGCACACCGGCACCCTGGTGGCCCGCCTGGAGAACGTCTTCCAGGACCCGGTGTTCGGCCCGCAGTACGTCGGGGCTGTCCGGCCGGGCGACTGACCGGCCGTTTCGCCGATCAGCCGGTGGCGGGCAGCACCGGGACCCGGATCCACCGCCCGGCCGCCCGGGCACGGACCGACTCGGCCCGGGTCAGGGGGTAGAGCAGCACCCCGATCGCCACCGAGAGGCAGTGCCCGAGGTCGGTGAAGGTCCGGTTCTCCACGTACACCGTCACGAAGTAGGCGGCGAGCGCGGCGAAGCCGAGCAGCCGCCACCGCATCGGCAGCCGGTAGCAGAGCACGGCGGCGGTGCACCAGGTGCCGTAGCTCACCCCGACGTCCACCGTCCGGGCGATCGACGGGCTGAGGTGCCCGTGCGCGATCTGGTACTCCAGCCAGATCGCGGTCAGCAGGGTGGCGCCGATGTGGCCGGTCAGGAAGACCCCGACCATCCGGGCGGTGCCCAGCCAGCGCTCCGCCGGGCCGAGCACCAGCAGCGCGGTCACGGTCAGGGTGAGCAGGTCGGAGATGTCGGTCCACATCGCCGAGGCGAACAGCACGGTCACCGGGTCCCGGCCGAGCGCCGCCAGGTTGGTCGAGTGCACCCGCAGCACCTGCTGCCCCAGCCGGTTCGGCAGGCCGGCAAGCATCCAGCAGTGCAGCGCGACCAGCACCCAGAGCGTCGCGCTGGCCGGGTTGGCGCCGGCCCAGGCCCAGGTGGCCAGCAGTCCGGTCCGCAACTGGCGGCCGCCGGGCCAGTCGTAGTGGACCGCTATCCAGCCGATGAGCACGACCAGGACGACGAAGGACTCGACCCATCGAGTGGACATCACGATTCCGAGCTGCCGGGGGCGGGGGTACCGAAGCCTACCCGACGTGACCGGGCTCTCGCGGTGCGTGGTCGAACCGCGGCTCGCGGATCGACAGCCCGGGAGACGGCCCCGGGGGGGGGGGGGGGGGGGGGGGGGGGGGGGGGGGGGGGGGGGGGGGGGGGGGGGGGGGGGGGGGGGGGGGGGGGGGGGGGGGGGGGGGGG
>NZ_JBVHLF010000047.1:0-65024 GCF_055559155.1 Kitasatospora sp. NPDC024654 | reverse complement strand
CCCCCCCCCCCCCCCCCCCCCCCCCCCCCCCCCCCCCCCCCCCCCCCCCCCCCCCCCCCCCCCCCCCCCCCCCCCCCCCCCCCCCCCCCCCCCCAACCCCCCCCCCCCCCCCCCCCCCCCCCCCCCCCCCCCCCCCCTTCCCCCCCCTCCCCCCCCCCCCCCCCCCCCCCCCCCCCCCCCCCCCCCGGGCCCCTCGCGTTCCTCGCTCCCGCGGGCGCCGATCGGGCCGGGCAACGGCCCGGCTGGGCCCTGTGATCGGTCGGACCCCGCCTGGAGCTTGTCCGGTCGATCATGTGACTATCGCCGGTCCGGGTGGTTGGTCCGGGCATGGGGCGGGGTGATCTGACGGATGCCGAGTGGGAACGGCTACGGCCGTGCCTGCCGGTTGGCAACAGGCGTTGTGGCCGTTGGCGGGACCACCGGCAGGTGATCGACGGGATTCTGCACCGGGTGCGGACCGGTGTGCGCTGGCATGACCCGCCCGAGCGGTTCGGGCCGTGGAAGACGGTCTACGAACGCCACCGGCTGTGGCCGGCCGACGGGACCTGGGAGCGTCTGCTCCAGCGAGTCCAGGCGGGAGCGGACGCGGCCGGCGACATCGACGGGGAGATCTCCGTCGACTCCACCATCGTGCGGGTCCACCAGCACGCGGCCGGAGCCCGCATCGATCCGCCACCAGCCCTTGCCCCGAAGTGGGCTGGGCCGGCAGAACACCAGGACGAGACACCGTGGCAGAGCCTCGTCGCCCGTCTGGCGGAGGTGGTGCGGGAGGCGAGGGCCTTGGCCACTCGCGCGGTGGGTTCACGACCAAACTCCACCTGAGTGAGGACGAACCGGACGGCGGTGCCGGCGATCTCGGTCATGGTGGGGAGATCGCCGGGCGCCGCCGTCCGGTTCCGGGCCGCCGGCCTGTCAGTTCCCGGTCACCCGCAGCACCAGCTTGCCCGTGGTCGTCCGGCTCTCGATCCGCCGGTGCGCCTCGGCGGCCTCGGCGAGCGGGTACTCGGCGCTGATCGGGAGGCGCACCGAACCGTCGGCGACCAGCGCGAAGGCCGTGGTGGCCAGGGAACGCAGCAGCTCCGGGGCGGTGCGGGCGAGGGTGAGGATCGAGAAGCCGGTGACCGAGCGGCCGGGCCACAGGTCGGTCAGGCCGACCTGCCAGGCCGGTGCGCCGCTGGCGTTGCCGAACGCGACCAGCCGGCCGAACGGCGCGAGGGCCGCCAGGCTCCGCCGGAAGGTGTCGTCGCCCACCGGGTCGAGGGCCAGGTCGACGCCGCGCCCGCCGGTGGCCCGCCGGACGCCGTCCGCGAAGTCGTCGCCGACGAACACCTCGTCGTAGCCGGACGCCCGGGCGTGCTCGACCTTGTCCGGACGCGACACCACGCCGTACACCGCCCCCGCGCCGGCCAGTCGGGCGAGCTGGCCGACCACCGTGCCGACGCCGCCCGCCGCGGCCTGGACCAGCACGCTCTCGCCCGCGCGCAGCCGTCCGGTCTCGTGCAGCAGGGCGTGCGCGGTGGGCAGCACGGTGGGCAGGGTGGCGGCGGTGCGCAGCGAGAGGCCGGCCGGGACGGCGAAGACGGTGGCCGCGTCGGCGATCGCGACCTCCGCGTACCCGCCGGACCCGGTCAGCGCGGCGACCTCCTGGCCGGGGGCGAGCCCGGTGACCCCGGCGCCGACGGCCCGGACCCACCCGGACACCTCCAGTCCCGGCTGGAACGGCAGCGACTTCAGCAAGTAGCCGGTGGAACGCTGCTTCACCTCCGCGAAGTTGACGCCGGCGTACGCGACATCGATGGTCACCTGACCCGGGCCCGGTGCGGGGACGACGAGGTCGCCCACGGTCAGGACCTCGGGACCGCCGAGCCGTTCCACCACGATTGCGCGCATGACTGCCACCCTGCCCGTCCGTCGGTAAGATGTTCAATGGAAAGCGAACACTTTGAGTGTATGGATTTGATCGAACACTTGGCAAGGGCAGACGGCCAGGGGTGAGAGACGGAGAGGAGAACCGGGCTGATGAGCCATCGTGTGGAGCCGGAGCACACCCACCCCGACGAGGTCCCGGTCCAGGCGGCGCTGGCGGCGCTGGCCGACCCGGTGCGGCTGCGGATCGTCCGTGAGCTGGACGGCTCGCCGGACTGGGATCGGGCCTGCGGGACCTTCGACGTCCCGGTCGGCAAGGCGGCGCTGAGCCACCACTTCGCGGTGCTGCGGGCGGCCGGCCTGATCGAGCAGCGGGATCGCGGTGCGAAGCGGGTCAACCGGCTGCGTCGCGCCGAGTTCGACGCCCGGTTCCCGGGGCTGCTGGACCTCGCACTGCGCGGCTAGCGAGAATCACGGGACGGCGGCGAGTGGCGAGGGGGAGCGGATGACGGGCGGTCCCAGGGTTCGGCGGCGGGGCTCCGAGCACCTCCCTGGCTGTGTGGCGGCGCTCGAAGAGGTGCACCGGGTCGACGCCTACCTCGTGCTCTGGCCCGCCGACCCGGCCCGCTGGTTGTCTGACTCCGACCTGCTCGCCGCCTGGGTGGCCGAGGCGCCGGGTGGTCCGGGCGGTGCCGGCGGCCCGACCCGGATCGTCGGCCACGGGCTGGGCGCCCGGCTGCTGGACACCGCCGTCGCGCAGGCCCGCCGCTGGGGGCTGCACCCGGTGCTGGACGTGGCCGCCGGCGGCACCGCGGCGGTCGCCCTCTACGAAAGCCTCGGGTGGCGGCGACTGGAGACGGTCCGGGAGAGCTGGGTGCCGGGGGAGACCGTCGACGTGCACTGCTACACGGGCCCCGGGCCGCTCCCCGCCGCGGCTGGCAGTCGACTCGTCGGCATGGTCCGGACCAGCGACGATCACGATTCCTGATCGTTGTCGGCGCGGACCGCGCCTTGGTCGGGCCCCGGTCTCCGGCTTGACTTGGTCCTGGGCGCGGGGAGCGCCCGAGACCGACGAGAGAAGGACGGGCCACCCCATGACCGCCACCGAGAGCACCGCCACCGAGACCACCGCCACCGTCACCGAGCCGCGTGACGTGGTGCGGCGCTACTTCGCGGCGCTGGCGGCCGGTGACCAGCAGGTCGTCCGGGACTCCTGGGCCGAGGACGGCAGCTGCTGGTATGGCGGCGACCTGCCGATCTCGGGCACCTGGCAGGGCCGGGACCAGGTGATCGACGGCTTCCTGGCGACCGCCTTCGCCCACCTCGACCCCGAGCGGGAGATCGGGATCCGGGTGACCAACGTCTTCGGCGAGGGCGAGCAGGTGCTGGTGGAGTGGGACTCCTGGGCGACCGGCCGGACCGGCCGGGCGTACCGCGAGAACAACATCGGCGTCTTCACCGTCCGCGCCGGGAGGATCGTCAGCATGCGCGAGTACGCCGACACCCAGCACTGGGAGCGCGCGCTGGTCGCCTAGGCCGCCGGGGGTACCGGAGTGCCGGGGGTGTCCGGCCGAGCCTGTCCGCCCGTCCGCCCGTCCGCCAGTCCGTCGGGTCGTCGGCCTCCGACGCCTCCGGTCCGCCGTAGGCCTGGCCCGCGACCAGTCGGTATGCGGGCGGCGCCCGGGGTCGGCTGAAGCCGGTGGCCGGGGAGGGCTGGACAGATAGCTCTTAAAGAGAGCTAAAATTACCGTATGACTGGAACGGAGTTCACCGACGAGCTCGCCGACCTGCTGGTCGGGATACCGCGGCTGGCGCGGCGGCGGCTGCGGCAGGGGTTGACCATGCCGCGGTTGCGAGGGGCGCAGGTCGAGTTGTTGCGGTTGGTGTCGGTGACTCCGGGGATCCGGGTGTCGGTGGCGGCCAAGGAGCTGTGCCTGGCGGGCAATTCGGTGTCCACCCTGGTCAACCAGTTGGTCCGGATCGGCCTGTTGCGCCGTGAGGTGGACCCGACGGACCGGCGGGCCGCGCGGCTGCTGCCGACGCCGGAGGCGGCCGCCCGGTTGGCCGCCTGGCAGGCCAGTCGCGAGGCGTTGTTCAGCGAGCAGGTGGCCCAACTCCCGGCCGCGGAACGGGCGGCACTGGCCGCCGCGCTGCCGGCGCTGCGCCTGCTCGCGGACGGGCTGCGTGAACCGGAGCCCGGCGCCGGGCCGGTGGCGCTGCGCAGTGTCCCGCCGCAACTCGCCAGGGACGAGGGCGAGTTCGAGGCTGGATTCGGGAGTGAGTGCGAAGCCGAGTACGAGGAGGGCGAGGGCTGATGGCGGACGACGACCACACGCATGCGCCGGGCGAGGCCGTGAGCTGCCGGGGGCTGGAGTACAGCTTCGGGCAGACCAGGGCCGTTGCCGGAATCGACCTGGATGTCCACACCGGTGAGGTGTTCGGGCTGCTCGGCCCGAACGGCGCCGGCAAGACCACCACCATCCGTGCGATCACCACCCTGCTGCCGGTGCCGGTCGGCATGGTGCAGGTCTTCGGCAACGACACCGCCCGGCGCCGGATGGAGGTCCGCCGGCTGCTCGGCTACGTTCCCCAGCAGCTCTCCGCCGACGGCGGGCTGACCGGCCGGGAGAACGTCTCGCTGTTCGCCCGGGTCTTCGACGTCTCGCACCGGGAGCGGGCCGAGCGGGTCGCCCAGGCGCTCGCCGCGGTCGACCTGGCCGATGTCGCGGACCGCCTGGTCAGCACCTACTCGGGCGGCATGGTCCGCCGGCTGGAGCTGGCCCAGGCGCTGGTCAGCGCCCCCCGGCTGCTGGTGCTGGACGAGCCGACCATCGGCCTCGACCCGATCGCCCGGACCAGCGTCTGGGAGTGCATCGACGAGGTGCGCGCCGCCACCGGGATGACCGTCCTGGTCACCACCCACTACATGGACGAGGCGGACCAGTACTGCGACCGCCTGGCGCTGATGCACCGCGGCACCATCCGCGCGCTCGGCACCCCGGAACAGCTCAAGCAGCAGGTCCGCGAAGAGGACCCGCACCAGGAGCAGCCGACGCTGGACGACGTGTTCCGACACTTCGCCGGCAGCGGCCTCGACCATTCCAACGGACAGGAAGGAGGGTTCGGCGATGTCCGCCGTACCCGTCGAACCGCTTCCCGCGTCGGCTGACCGCGGCGCCGGCGAGTCCGGCCCGCGTTACCCGATGCTGCTGACCCCGCCCAGCGCCCGTACCGGCTGGCAGTTGGTCCCCGCCCGGGTGTTCGCGATGTGCACGGTGGAGCTGCAGAAGCTCCGCCACGACCGGACCGAGCTGTACACCCGCGCCGTCCAGCCGGCCCTCTGGCTGCTGATCTTCGGCGAGACCTTCACCCGGCTGCACGCCATCCCGACCGGCAACGTCCCGTACCTCGACTTCCTGGCGCCGGGGATCATCGCCCAGTCCGCGATGTTCATCGCGATCTTCTACGGCATCATGATCATCTGGGAGCGGGACTCCGGGGTGCTGACCAAGCTGCTGGTCACCCCGACCCCGCGGGCCGCGCTGGTGACCGGCAAGGCCTTCGCGGCCGGTGTCAAGGCGGTGATCCAGGCCGTCGTGGTGGTGCTGATCGCCGCCCTGCTGGGCGTCGCGCTGACCTGGAACCCGTTGCGGCTGCTGGGCGTGGCGGTGGTCGTGGTGCTCGGTTCGGCGTTCTTCTCCTGCCTGTCGATGACGATCGCCGGGATCGTGCTCACCCGCGACCGGCTGATGGGCATCGGCCAGGCCATCACCATGCCGCTCTTCTTCGGCTCCAACGCGCTCTACCCGGTCGCGCTGATGCCGGGCTGGCTGCAGGCGATCAGCAAGATCAACCCGCTCAGCTACCAGGTGGACGCGTTGCGCGGGCTGCTCATCGGCACCCACGCCCACCTGCCGATGGACTTCGCGGTGCTGGCCCTCGCCGCCGCGCTGGGCATCACCTCGGCCTCCGCGCTGCTCGGGCGGCTGGCCCGCTGAGGGCGGCCGGAAGCCCGCCGGTCCCTCCCGATCAGGAGGGACCGGCGGGCTTCCGGCGTTCCCGCGGTGGTTCCGGCCGTCGGGTCCACAGCGTGATCCCCACTCCGAGGGCGGCCACCGCCACGCCGAGCGCGGCCCCCGGTCGGGCCCAGGAGGACGTCCCGGTGGGCGCGAGCGCGGCGAGCAGAACCAGGGCGGCGGCACCGCAGGCCGCCAGCGCGGGCAGCGGCCCGGCCGGCCGGTGCCCGACACCCCGGGCGTCGACCAGCAGCAGGTAGCCGAGCAGCAGGGCGGTGGTCCCGGCCGCGAGCCAGGCCGGCGGGTGGTTCACCGCGGCCAGCAGCACGGCGGCGGTGGCCACTACCGTGTTGCGGTGCCGGGCCAGCCGGTCGCCCAGCCCGGCGAGGCCGTTCGCCCGGCGGCCGACCACCGGTCGCGCGGTGACCGGCGGCGCGGCCCACCAGGCGAAGCCGGCCGCGGCCAGCGGGACCGGCAGGCCGCCGCTGGTGTGCCCGGCCGGGTCGCAGGCGGCGACCAGCAGCGCGATGCCCAGGAAGCGAGCCACCGCACGGTCCAGCCGCTCCCGGGAACGCGCCTGGGAGGTGGGGGAGTTGGTCATCGGCTCCGTCCGTGGATCCGGCCGCGCGTCAGCGGGGCGAGGGTCAGGTCCAGCGCCTCGCCGGGGGTGTGGGTGACCACCGGGATGCCGCGGTTCCGCAGCGCGAAGCGCATCGCCCGCCGGTCCGCGCGCCACAGCCGCAGCGCCACCTGCCCGGTGGCGTCGTCGGGTTCGACGTACGGGTCGCCGGTCGGCAGCTCCACCACGACCAGGGGGTTGCCGCGGTCGGCGAGCTGGGCGAGCAGGTCGAGGATCCGCTGGTCGGCCAGCGGCGTGAAGGCGTACACCAGCGCGTGCCCGGGCAGCGCCGGCGGCGGCAGCCGGCGCAGGTCCGCGGTGCGCTGGCCGAGGTCCTTGCGCACCTCCAGCACGCTCCCGACGATCCGGTAGAACTGCCGGTCGCCGGAGTCGGCCCGCAGCCAGCGCAGCGTGCCGCCCACCGAGACCAGCCCGACCCGGTCGTGTCGCTTCAGATAGGCGCGGGTCAGGCCGCTCGCCGCGCGCAGCGACTCGTCCAGCGTCGAACTGCCGGTCACCGGGTCGCGGAAGTCGCCCAGCGCGTCCAGCAGCACGACCGCGTCGGCGGTCCGCTCGGCGGCGAACTGGTTGATCTGGATCGAGCCGCGCCGGGTGGTGGACGGCCAGTGGATCCGCCGCTGCCGCTCGCCCCAGACGTACGGGCGCACCCCGACCACCTCCACCCCCTCGCCGCTCTGCCGGGTGGTGTGCTCGCCCAGCCGCTCGGGCAGCCGGACCGGGATCGGGGTCAGCCCGGCCCGGGTCGGCAACGGGAAGACCTCCACCTCGCCCAGTTCGGCCCGGACCGTGCGGCGGGCCAGCCCGCCGCTGTCGTAGAGGTCCAGGTCGACCGTGCCGAGCGTCCAGCGCCCCCAGCGGGTGGCCCGCAGCTCCAGGACGGCGGTGTCGCCGGCCACCGTCACCGACTCCAGCAGCACGCCGGGGCCCGGCGAGAGCCTCGGGTCGAGCAGGCCGACCACGCCGTCGTGCCGCACCGTGATCCGGGCCGTCACCGTTTCGTCCTCGAAGCAGCGGCGCGGTCCGGCGGTCGCCTCGACGGAGAGCCGGTGCGGCCGGCCGTGCCCGGGGGCGGCCAGCGCCAGCAGCACGGCCGGGCCGGCGGCCAGGGCCAGTAGCCAGGCGTGACCGGTGACCAGCGCCGCCGCCGCGGCCGCGGCCGCCACGGTGAGCAGCCGCAGCGCCCGGTCGCTGACCCGCCAGTCCGGTGGCGGGGGGCTCGGCGGGCCGTCGTGCGTCGCGTCGTCCACCGCGCCGCCGCGCCGACCGTACGTGCGCCGTACGTGCGCCGGGCGGGCGGCGGGTGCCTGCACGGTGCTGTGTCCGGTGGTCAGGCCCGCGTCCAGGGACCGCAGCGGGTCCGGCTCGGGGGTCACGGCTGCGCGGCCGGCCGCGGCAGGGTCCCCGGCGTCGGCACCGACTCCACCAGTCGAGCCAGCACGTGATCGGCGGAGACTTGGCGGACCCACAACTCCGGCTTCAGGGTCACCCGGTGGGCCAGCGCCGGGACCGCGACGGACTTCACGTCCTCCGGGGTGAGGTAGTCGCGACCGTCCAACACCGCTCGGGCACGGGCTAGTTGGACCAGGGCAAGGCCGCCGCGCGGCGAGGCGCCGACCTCGATCTGCGGGTCGCGCCGGGTCGCGTCGACCAGTGCGACGATGTAGTCGACCAGGTCGTCCTCGACCTCGACCTGCTCCAACGCGGCCCGCATGGCCAGCAGTTCGGCCGGGCTGCTGAGTGCCTCCAGCACCGCCTCGGGGGCCGCCCGGTCGATCCGGGCGCGCAGCATCGAGGCCTCCAGCTCGGTGGCGAGGTAGCCCATCCGCACCCGCAGCAGGAAGCGGTCCAGCTGCGCCTCGGGGAGCGAGTAAGTGCCCTCGTACTCAATGGGGTTGGCGGTGGCGATCACCACGAACGGCTGCGGCAGCCGGTGCGTGGTGCCGTCCACCGAGACCTGCGACTCGGCCATCGCCTCCAGCAGCGCGGCCTGGGTCTTCGGCGGGGTGCGGTTGATCTCGTCGGCCAGCAGCAGCTGGGTGAAGAGCGGGCCGGGGCGGAACACCATCTCGCCGCTGCGCTGGTCGTAGAAGGGCGCGCCGGAGACGTCCGAGGGGAGCAGGTCGGGGGTGAACTGGATCCGCCGGAAGTCCAGGCCGAGTGTGGTGGCGAAGGAGCGGGCCAGCAGGGTCTTGCCGAGCCCGGGCAGGTCCTCGATCAGCACGTGACCGCCGGCCAGCACGCCGAGCATCACCAGCTCCAGCGCCCCGGGCTTGCCGACCACGGCGCGGCCGATCTCGTCGAGCACCTCGCGGGCGCGCTTTCCGGCCTGCTGCGGGGTCAGGACGGCCGCGGTCTCGGCGGCCTGCGGGACGGTCATGGTTCTCCGTACGTTCGGGGCGTTCGATGGATACGTGCGAGCGCGGGCCGGGCGGCTACAGCTCGTCCAGGCGGTCGGTCAGGGCGGCGAGCACCTCCGGCGGGACGGTGTTCCGCGGCGCGGGTCGTCCGGGGTCGAGCCAGGGCCAGAGCTCCGGGCCGACCAGGGCCGCGGCCCGTGCCGGCTCGGTGAAGAGCGAGACGCCGTGCGTCTCGGAGAGCCGTGCGGCGTAGAGCCGTTGCAGCTGGGGGCGGAGTGGGTGGAGGTAGCCGTCCTCCTCCAGCCCGTTGCGGATGGTCCAGTACCAGTCGCCGAGGCCCGGCTCCCGGCCGGCCAGCAGCCGGGTCCGGCGGCGCGAGGTGCTGTCCTCGGAGCCGCCTCCGCCCACGTAGCGGGCGGTGACCAGGCCGGCGACGGTGAACAGCACGGCGCCGGTGCCGGCCGCGGGCAGGCCGCCGACCAGCCCGAGCAGCAGCTCGCCGACCGCGGCGCTGCCGAGCAGTTCGATCAGGGTGTGCCGGACCGAGCCGGGTTC
The DNA here is from genome assembly GCF_055559155.1 of Kitasatospora sp. NPDC024654. Taxonomy (NCBI): domain Bacteria; kingdom Bacillati; phylum Actinomycetota; class Actinomycetes; order Kitasatosporales; family Streptomycetaceae; genus Kitasatospora; species Kitasatospora sp. NPDC024654. Next base: position 55,590 of record NZ_JBVHLF010000047.1, on the reverse strand, counting down.
GATCGGCGGGCGCTCGGCGGCCCGTGCCCGGTCGGGGAGGGGCAGTGCGCGGCGGCTCATCGGGCCACCGCCGTGGCCGGCTCGGTGGTCTGCTCCGCGACCCGCTCGGCCAGGGCGGCCGCGATCGAGTCCAGCGCCGCCCGGGCGGCGGCGACGTGGCCCTCGTCCATCGGGTGGCTGGAGTAGCGGGCCTCCCGGAAGAGCCCGGTCAGGGTGCGGGTCTCGGCCGCCCCGACCGCGCCGCCGGTCACCGCGCGCTCCAGCAGGTCGGTGGGGCTGTCGGCGATCCGCCGGGCGATCCCGGACCGGCCGAGTGACTCCTCCATCGCCGCGTAGCAGGCGATCACCGCGGCCCGGGCGTCGCCGCCGCGCAGCGCCCGCCGTCCGGACTCGACGGCCTCGGCCAGCGCCTCGTCGGGGTCGGTCCGGACGATGACCGGACCGCCCGGCGCCGGCCGGTCCAGCGAACGCAGGTAGCGCACCGCGAGGACCGCGCCGACCACCACCCCGACCAGCAGCGCGAACTCGACCAGGTAGACGAGCAACTCGGCCAGGACCGCGAGCCAGTGGGTCGGCGTACGGTGCGGAGGGCCGTCCGGCCCGGGGCCCGGCTGCGAGTCCCCGCCCATGGGCAGCTCCGGTACGGGGACGTTGCTCACCGGCTTGTCGGTACCGGACTGGTGGTTGGAGACCGCCATCAGCAGCGGCACCAGCACCGCGCCGGCCGGCAGCAGCAGCCGCGCCGCCGCGCGCAGCCGCTCGGCCCGCGGAGTGGGGCCGTCCAGGTGACGGACCTCGTCGCGGTAGCGGGCGGCGAACCGGCCGGCCAGCACCAGCCAGCCGACGCCGAGCAGCAGGTCCAGGCCGAACGAGCCGATCGGCGGGTGGGCGCTGCTGGTCAGCAGCCTGCCGGTGGGCCGCAGCACCAGGGCGGCGAGCAGCAGGCCCAGCAGCGTGACCAGGGCCGGCAGCCACCGTCGGTCCGGAAGCTGCTCGGCGGGTACCGGGTCGGCGGGTATCGGGCCGGCGACCGGCCGGCCCGCGGGTTGCTGTGACTGCGTCATGCGACAGGTCCCCCCAGGTGCGGGTGCGCGGCGAGCCGCACAAGTGTGCAGCTTTGCACAGTGCCCCGGACGCTGTCAGCCCAGGGCCGGGTTTGCCCGAGCGGGTCGCCGTCCAGGTCGTCCGGGGCGTCCGGGCCGGACCGAGCGGTGATCCGGTGGGATCGTTCGATCCCGGAACGCCGTGTGGCCCGCCCCGAATCCGGGGCGGGCCACACGGTACTGATCATCCGTCAGCTGGTCCTGATGCTGTCCAGGATGTCCAGCCGGGCCGCTCGGCGGGCCGGCCAGACCGCGGCCAGCAGCCCGACCAGCACGGCGGCCAGCAGGAAGCCGGCGATCGGCAGCGGCGGGACCACCATGCTGAGCCCCTTCATGTCGAGGGTGCCGGTGCCGGCCCAGGCGATCAGGACGCCCAGCAGCACCCCGAGCACCCCGCCGAGCAGCGCGATCAGCAGCGACTCCAGCCGGACCATCCGCTTGACCCCGCGACGGTCCAGGCCGACCGCGCGCAGCATGCCGATCTCCCGGCGCCGCTCGAAGACCGACATCGCCATGGTGTTGACGACGCCGAGCACCGCGATCACCACGGACATCCCGAGCAGCCCGTACATGATGTTGAGCGCCGCGGTGACCATCTCGCGGGACTCGTCGCGGATGTCCTGCTGGTCCTTGACCGAGATCAGCGGGTTGCCGCCGGTGGCGTCCTTGAGCGCCTGCCGCAGTGTGCCGGTCGGTCCGTCGACACCCTTGACCAGCACCTGGTCCGGGCCGTGCCCGTTGTCGTGCGGGGCGATCACGGCGTCCGGCGCGAGGATGTCGGAGAACAGGGTGCTGTCGGCGAGCACGCCGCCGACCACCAGCTTGCCGGGCGTGCCGTCCGGGTAGCCGAAGGAGACCGTGCTGCCCACCCCGAGGCCGGACTGCTTGGCGTAGTTCTCGTCCAGCAGCACCTGGCCCTGCTGGAGGGCGTCCAGCGAGCCGGCCCGGACGGTCAGCGTGGCGAGCTGGCCGATGGTGGCCGGGTCCACGCCGGTGGCCCAGCGGTACTGCGGACCGTCGTCAGTGCCGCTGTCCGTGGAGCCGCTCTTCGCGGAGTCGCCGACCTGTAGGGCCACGCTGCGCAGCACGCTGCTGGCGGCCACCCCGGGCGCCTTGGCGATCTCGGTGCCGACCTCGGGGGCGAGCATCGAGAAGTTCGCCATCGAGACCGTGTAGTCGGCCTTCCGGTCGGTCGAACTCGACGTGTCCACGGCGTGGTTGACCGAGGCGCCGACCACGGTCAGCGCGGTGATCAGGGTGACGCCGATGGTCAGCGCGGAGGCGGTGGCGGCGGTGCGGCGCGGGTTGCGCAGCGCGTTCTCCCGGGCCAGCTTGCCCGGCGTGCCGAAGAGCCGGGAGAGCGCCGGACCGGCGAGCGCGATCAGCGGGCGGGCCAGCAGCGGGGTGAGCACGAAGACGCCGAGCAGGGTGGCGGCGGCGCCGAAGCCGACCGTCATGGCGGCCTTGCCGGCCGTCCCCTCGGCCATCACGGCCGCCCCGAACAGTACGAGCACGATGCCGACGGTGTTGCGCAGCCGCAGGCTCTTCTGGGTGGCGGGCTGGTCGCCGCTGCTCATCGCGGCCACCGGGGGGATCCGGGAGGCCCGGACCGCGGGCAGCCAGGCGGCCAGCACGGTCACCAGCACGCCGACCGCGACCGAGGTCAGCACGGTGGTCGGGGAGATCACCAGCGGGCCGTCCGGCAGACCGGCGTCCATCGGCCCGTTCAGCAGCGCGCGGAAGCCGGCCGCGATCCCGGTCCCGGCGGCCAGACCGGCCACCGAGGCGAACGCGCCGACCAGCAGCGCCTCGGCCAGCACCGAGAGGGTGACCTGCCGGCGGGCGGCGCCGACCGCGCGCAGCAGGGCCAGCTCCTTGGTGCGCTGGGCGACCAGCATGGTGAAGGTGTTGGCGATGATGAAGACGCCGACGAAGAGCGCGATCCCGGCGAAGACCAGCAGCGCCTTGCTCAGGCCCTTGGTGGCCTGGGTGATCTGCTGCTGCTGGTCGGCCTCCAGCTGCTTGCCGGTCTGCGCGCTGAAGTCACCGCCGCTCGGCAGCGTGCTGTTGAGCCGCGCCAGCAGCGCGTCGGCGTCCGCGCCCGGCGCGCCCTGGACGTCGATCTCGTTGTACTGGCCCGGGGCGAGGTAGAGCTTCTGCGCGGTGGCGGTGTCGAACGCGGCGAGCGAGCCGCCGGCCGAGATCCGCGGGTCGTTGGTGCGCAGGATGCCGGTGAGCCTCAGCTGCATCACCGGGCCGTTGACGGCCACCCGCACGGTGTCGCCGACCTTGAAGCCGCCCTTCTGGGCGGTGTGGGCGTCCAGCGCGACCTCACCCGGACCGGTCGGGCCGCGGCCCTCGACCAGCGGGTAGCGCGGGTCCTGGCCGTCCGGGCCCGGCACGAAGTTGGTGCCGGTGGTGGAGAAGCCGTCGCCGATCAGCGAGCCCTTGCGGTCGGCGATGCCGGCGAAGCCGCTCACCACACCGCGGGCCTGGGCGGCCCCGGGCAGCGTGGCGATCTTCTGCCGCAGCGCCTCGGTGAGGTGCACGTTGCTCTGGGCGCTGCCGGCGCGGTCGTAGCCGGTGGTCACCGCGGAGTTGTCGGCGACCGTGACGGCGATGTCGGTGTAGCTCTTGGCGTTCTGCGACTTCAGGGCGCTGCCGAGGGTGTCGGTGAAGACCAGCGTGCCGGCCACGAAGGCGGTGCCGAGCAGCACGGCGAGGGTGGTCATCAGCAGCCGGGCCTTGTGGGCCAGCACATTGCGCAGGGCGGTGCGATACATGGCTCTCAGTTCTGTGAGATCGTCGGGTTCGTTACCGGGCGGACGTGGCTGACGACCCGTCAGCTGGTGCGGCCCTTGGCATCGAACCGGCGCATCCGGTCCAGCACGCTGTCGGCGGTGGGCAGCGCGAGTTCGTCGACGATCCGGCCGTCGGCGAGGAAGACCACCCGGTCGGCGAACGAGGCGGCCACCGGGTCGTGGGTCACCATCACCACGGTCTGACCCAGTTCGCGCACCGAGTTGCGCAGGAAGGAGAGGATCTCCGCGCCCGAGCGGGAGTCCAGGTTGCCGGTCGGCTCGTCGGCGAAGACGATCTCCGGGCGGCCGGCCAGCGCGCGGGCACAGGCCACCCGCTGCTGCTGGCCGCCGGAGAGCTGGCTCGGCCGGTGCGACAGCCGGCCGGCCAGGCCGACCGTCTCCACCACCCGGTCCAGCCAGGCCCGGTCCGCCTTGCGGCCGGCGATGTCCAGCGGCAGGGTGATGTTCTCCAGCGCGGTGAGCGTCGGCAGCAGGTTGAAGGCCTGGAAGACGAAGCCGATCTGGTCCCGGCGCAGCCGGGTGAGTTCCTTGTCGGAGAGGCCCACCAGCTCGGTCTCGCCGATCCTGGTCGAGCCCGCGCTCGCGGTGTCCAGGCCCGCCATGCAGTGCATCAGGGTGGACTTGCCGGAGCCGGACGGGCCCATGATCGCGGTGAACTCGCCGCGGCGGAAGGCCACGTCCACGGCGTCCAGCGCGACCACCCGGGTCTCGCCGGCGCCGTAGACCTTGCTCAGTCCGGTGGCGGTGGCGGCGGCTCCGACGGCGGTCATGGTGGTGCTCATGGGGGGCTCCTGGGATCGCGGGAATGTGCTCCCGTCCATCCTGTTGCCCGGATCGGCCCGTTCAGTCGCCCCGTCGAACGGTTGCCCGAACCCCAGCCGACGGGACGGCGGGGGCGGGTCTCCTCCTCAGGTATGACGAGAACCCTGAGGCCTACCGTCCGCCGCGGAGGAACTCGCGGTTGAGCGTGGCGATGCCGCTCAGCGGGATGCCCTTCGGGCAGGCCGTCGCGCACTCCCCGGTGTTGGTGCAGCCGCCGAACCCCTCCGCGTCCATCGCCGCCACCATCGAGCGCACCCGCCGCCCGCGCTCCGGCGCGCCCTGCGGCAGCACGTTCAGGTGCACCACCTTGGCCGCGGTGAAGAGCATCGCCGAGCCGTTCGGGCAGGCCGCCACGCAGGCCCCGCAGCCGATGCACTCGGCGTGCTCGAAGGCCAGCTCGGCCGCCTCCCGGGGGACGGGTGTGGCGTGCGCGTCGGGCGCGCTGCCGGTCGGCGCGGTGATGTAGCCGCCCGAGCCGATGATCCGGTCGAACGCCGAGCGGTCCACCACCAGGTCCTTCACGACCGGGAACGCGGCCGCCCGCCACGGCTCGACGTCGATGGTGTCGCCGTCCCGGAAGTGCCGCAGGTGCAACTGGCAGGTGGTGGTCCGCTCGGGGCCGTGCGCCTGCCCGTTGATCACCATCCCGCAGGCGCCGCAGATCCCCTCCCGGCAGTCGTGGTCGAAGGCGACCGGCTGTTCGCCGCGCAGGATCAACTGCTCGTTGAGCGCGTCCAGCAGCTCCAGGAACGACATGTCGGGGCTGACGTCGGTGACCTGGTAGCTCGTCAGCGCGCCGGGCGCGTCCGGCCCGGCCTGCCGCCAGATCCGCAGGGTGAGGTTCATGTGTAGCTCCGCTGGGTGGGGTGGACGTACTCGAAGGCCAACTGCTCGCGGTGCAGCGCGGGCGCCCTGCCCGGGCCGGTGAACTCCCAGGCCGCGGCATAGCCGAACTCCTCGTCGCGGCGGGCCGCCTCACCGTCCGCGGTCTGGCTCTCCTCGCGGAAGTGCCCGCCGCAGGACTCGGTGCGGTGCAGCGCGTCCAGGCACATGAGTTCGGCCAGTTCCAGGTAGTCGACCAGCCGATTCGCGTGCTCCAGCGCCTGGTTGAGCTCCTGGCCGGTGCCCGGCACCTTGATCCGGCGCCAGAACTCCGCACGCAGCTCCGGGATCCGGGCCAGCGCCTTGCGCAGCCCGGTTTCGGTCCGGGCCATCCCGCAGTACTCCCACAGGAGTTCGCCCAGCTCGCGGTGGAAGGAGTCCGGGGTTCGGTCGCCGTCCACGGCGAGCAGCCGGGCCAGCCGGTCGGCCGTCTCGGCGGTCACGGCGGCGACTTCGGGGTGGTCGGAGGGGACCGGCTCGGCCCGCAGGCCGGCCAGGTAGTCGTTGAGCACCGGCGGCAACACGAAGTAGCCGTCCGCGAGACCCTGCATCAGCGCGCTCGCACCGAGCCGATTGGCGCCGTGGTCCGAGAAGTTGGCCTCGCCGATCGCGAACAGGCCCGGCACGGTGGTCTGCAGGTCGTAGTCGACCCAGAGCCCGCCCATCGTGTAGTGGATGGCCGGGTAGATCCGCATCGGCACCCGGTACGGGTCCTCGGCGGTGATCCGCTGGTACATCTCGAAGAGGTTGCCGTACTTCGCCTCCACCGCCGCCCGCCCCGACCGGGCGATGGCGTCGGCGAAGTCGAGGTACACCCCCTGGCCGCCCGGGCCGACCCCGCGCCCCTCGTCGCAGACCTTCTTGGCGGCCCGGGAGGCGATGTCGCGCGGCACCAGGTTGCCGAACGAGGGGTAGGCCCGCTCCAGGTAGTAGTCCCGCTCGGCCTCCGGGATCTCAGCCGGCGGCCGGCTGTCGCCCGGGGTGCGCGGCACCCAGATCCGCCCGTCGTTGCGCAGCGACTCGCTCATCAGGGTCAGCTTCGACTGGTGCTCGCCCGAGCGCGGGATGCAGGTCGGGTGGATCTGGGTGAAGCACGGGTTGGCGAAGTACGCACCGCGCCGGTGCGCCCGCCAGATCGCCGTCGCGTTGGAGTTCTTGGCGTTGGTGGAGAGGTGGAAGACGTTGCCGTAGCCGCCGGTGGCCAGCACCACGGCGTCCGCCAGGTGGGTGGTGAGCGCACCGGTCACCAGGTCGCGGGCGATGATCCCGCGGGCCCGCCGGTCCACCACCAGCAGGTCCAGCATCTCGGTGCGCGGGTGCATCTCCACCGTGCCGGCCGCGATCTGGCGCGACAGCGCCTGGTAGGCGCCGAGCAGCAGCTGCTGGCCGGTCTGGCCGCGGGCGTAGAAGGTGCGGGAGACCTGGACCCCGCCGAACGAGCGGGTGTCCAGCAGGCCGCCGTACTCGCGGGCGAACGGCACGCCCTGTGCCACGCACTGGTCGATGATCTCCACCGAGACCTGCGCCAGCCGGTGCACGTTGGACTCCCGGGCGCGGAAGTCCCCGCCCTTGACCGTGTCGTAGAAGAGCCGGCGGATCGAGTCGCCGTCGTTGCGGTAGTTCTTGGCGGCGTTGATGCCGCCCTGCGCGGCGATCGAGTGGGCCCGGCGCGGTGAGTCCTGGAAGCAGAACTGCACCACGCGGTAACCCTGTTCGGCGAGTGTCGCGCCGGCCGCGGCACCCGCCAGGCCGGTGCCGACCACGATCACCGTCCGGCCGCGCCGGTTCGCCGGGTTGACCAGCTTCGCCTCGAACCTCCGTTGGTCCCAACGGAGTTCGATCGGCCCGGTGGGCGCCTTGGAGTCGGCGACCGGCGCGCCCTCGGTGTAGCTCAGGTAGTTCCCTGGCTCGGGGTTCGGCGGTTCGTGGTTCTCTGGCTCGCGGGTCATCGCACAACTCCGGTCATCACGCCGATCGGGACGGACAGGAACCCGGCCGTCAGCACGCCGGCCAGGACGTTCGCGGTGAGCTTCAACACCCGGTCACGGCGCGGGTTGTTGAGGCCCAGGGTCTGCGCGGCGCTCCAGAAGCCGTGCCGGACGTGCAGCCCGAGCGCGAGCATTGCGACACAGTAGACGCCGCCGTCGTACCAGGTGGAGAAGGCGGCCACCACGTTCTGGTACGGGTGGCCGGGCTCGCCGTGCGGGTTCACGGTCAGGGTGGTCAGGTCGAGGATGTGCCAGACCACGAACAGCGCCAGGATCACGCCGCCCCAGCGCATCGTCCGGGTCGCGTAGCTCGCCCGCGGCCGGGGGTGCGCGTACTTCTGCGGGCGGGCCGCCAGGTCGCGCCGGCTCAGCTGGTAGGCGGCCACCCCGTGCACGACCACCGCCGCCACCAGGGCGACCCGCACGATCCAGAGGAACCAGCCGTAGTGCAGGGCCGGCTCGCCGATGGTCCGCAGCCAGCCCGCGTAGCCGTTCAGGTCGTCCGGCCCGAAGAAGACCTTCAGATTGCCGAGCATGTGCAGTACCAGGTACAGCAGCAGCACCACGCCGCTGATGGCCATCGCCGCCTTCTTGCCGACGGTCGACCGCCAGAGGGTCGCCACAGTGGAGGGACGTCGGCTCGTCCCGGAGGTCGCCAGTGCCATGTCCACCACGCTAGGGAGCGGGGTGGGCACGCGTCCAAGACATGGTGGAGCTCACCGCGATAGGGGATGCCTATGATGGCTGGTGTGCAGTTCCAGCAGCTCCGCTACTTCGTGGCCGTCGCCGAGACCCGGCACTTCACTCGGGCGGCCGAGCTGGTGCGGGTCGCCCAGCCCTCGCTCTCCCAGCAGATTCGGTCCCTGGAACGGGAGTTGGGTGCCGAGCTGTTCCATCGCACGCGCGGCAACGTGGCGCTGACGGACGCCGGCGAGGCGCTGCTCCCGCTGGCCCGGCGGATCCTGGCGGATTCCGAGACCGCCCGCCGGGCGGTGCAGGAGACCGTGCAGTTGCGGCGAGGCCGGGTCCGGTTGGGCGCGCCGCCGAGCCTCTGCGTCAGCCTGGTGCCCGACCTGCTGCACGCCTACCGGGCCGCGCACCCGGGCGTCGAGCTGCAGATCCGTGAGGACGGCTCGCGCGACCTGGTGCGCACGCTGGCGGCGGGCGAGCTGGACCTTGCGCTGATCATCACGCCGGAGGCCGGGGTCCCGCTCGGGGGGTTGGTGGTCACCGAACTGCTGCACGAGGACCTGGTGCTGGTGTCGACGGTGGCTCCGCGCGGTGGGCGGCGTCGGCTGGCCCGGATCGAGGACCTGCGGGACCAGCCGCTGGTGATGTTCCGCGAGGGCTACGACCTTCGGGAGAGCACCCTGGCCGCCTGTCGGGCGGCCGGCTTCGAGCCGCGGTTCGCGGTGGAGGGCGGTGAGATGGACGCGGTGCTCGGCTTCGTCCGGGCCGGGCTGGGGCCGGCGGTGCTGCCGGGAATGGTGGCGGCCCGCTCGGGCCTGACGGTCACCCCGTTCGCCGCCCCCGGCCTGGGCCGCACCATCGCCGTGGCGCACGGCCGCGACCTGCCGCTGACCCGCGCCGCCGCCGCCCTGCGCGCGGCCCTGCCGGCGCAGCTCGCGGCGGCACAGCGGGCGGGCGCCCTCCCGCCGGGCACCCGCCTGCTGGTGCCGTCCTAGGGTCCTCCGACGTCGCGGGGCCGGAAGGATCCGCCGGACAGCCGGCCCCTAAGCGGGCAGCAGGCCCTCGATCGAGGCGAGCAGCGCCGGGTCCTCGGGCTCGGTGCGCGGGCGGATCCGGGCCGCCACCGTGCCGTCGGGGGCGACCAGGAACTTCTCGAAGTTCCAGGCCACGTCGCCGGCCTGGCCCTCGGCGTCGGCGGTGCGGGTGAGCTCGGCGTAGAGCGGGTGCCGGTCGGCGCCGTTCACGTCGAGCTTCTCGAACAGCGGGAAGCTCACGCCGTAGGTGGTCGAGCAGAAGGTCTGGATCTCCTCGGCACTGCCCGGCTCCTGGCCCGCGAACTGGTTGCACGGGAAGCCCAGCACGCTGAACCCGCGCTCGGCGTACCGCTCCTGCAGCCGCTCCAGCCCCGCGTACTGCGGCGTCAGCCCGCACTTGGACGCGACGTTCACCAGCAGCAGCGCCTTGCCGCGATAGTCCGCCAGCGAGGCGTCCGCCCCGGCCAGGGTGCGCAGCGGGATGTCGTACAGGCTCACAGTCGTTCCCCTTCGGCTCTCCACGAACACTTCCGCCCAGCCTATCCGCGCGGGCCCGGCGTCCGCCGCCGGTGGGGACGCCGGTGGGGCGCGGGGTGGCGGCGGCTGCCCGTGGGACGGGACCCGGGGAGCGTTGTCGTCGCCGTGAACGTCGGCTGGGTCGACGTTTGGGGTGGCAGGCCGGGCGGAGCTGTCGCGCCCGGTGGCGGAGCGGTAACTGTGTGATGGTCAGAAATACGCTTCCGCGATGCGGCGTTCGGTGGGGGCTCGCGCGTGTCAGCACCGGTGAGGATGGTTCGGGCGCGGCACAGTGGCAGCTGGGTGGTCGGTACGTGCATGGCTCGAACGCTCACCCGTATTCTGACCTACCGAAACCGGTGGGTCGGCCTCGTTGCAGCCGTCCTGACCCTCCGCCCCTCGCCACGAACCGGACTTCCCATGACAGTACTTCCTGTGCAGAACGCTGATGTACCGCCTCAGGACCGGTCGGCCGGTCCTGCCGGACACCCCGGGCCGGACCTCCGCGAGGAGTTGCTCCGCTACGTCGAGCTGGGCGGCACCACCCTCGTCGCCGAGACTCACGCCTGGTACGCCGCGGCCGCTTCGGTGACCGGCCCGGAGGAGGCGCGGGCCGCGTCGACCGCCCTCGCCGAGATCCGCGGTGGCGACCTCGCCGGCGCCCGGGAGGCGGCCACCCGGCTCGCCACCGTCGCCGCGCTGCGCGAGCCCGGCACCGCGACCGAGGTCAACGCCCTGGTCGCGCTGGTGCGCAGGGTCCAGGGCACCGCCGCGACGCTGCGCGTGGACGCCTACCAGGCCGACCTCGACGCGCTGGCGGCGGCGACCGCCACCAGCAACTGGCGCCGGGAACGCGGAATCAAGCTCTCCTGGGGCCGGCGCCGCCGACTGCGGGCCGAGGCGCGTCGGTTGGCCGCCGCCGACCGGCCGCGCCGCGAGGTCCTGCACGAGGCGCTGGTCGCCGCGCTGGCCGAGCGGTCGGAGTGGGCGCTGTGGGCGACCGGCGCGGCCGGCGCGGCCCCCGGCGTGCGGGCACTCGACGGTGAGCTGGTGGACGCCGCGGCGCAGGCGGCCGAGGCGCTGGCCGCCGGGCTGCGCAAGCTGGGCCGGCTGCTGCCGGAGGGGGACCTGACCATGCTCCCGTTCGACGACCTGGCGGACCTGGTGGACCGGCTGGCCGCAGACGAGGGCACCCTCTACCGCCTGCCCGAACTCCGTACCCTGCGGGAGGGGCTGGAGGCCGGTGGTCTGGGCGAGCTGCTCGCCGAGCTGACGGCGGCCCGCGCCGACCGTTCGGCGGCGGAGGCCGCGTACCGGCGCCACACGGGTGAGGCGGAGGCCGCGGCGCGGAGTGCCCTGGCGGCCGGCCCCCGGGAGTCCCGCGAGGACGTGGTGGCGGAGCCGGAGGCCGAGCGGGCGGCTGCGGTGGAGGTTGCGCCGGTGGAGGTGGAGCCGGCTGCGGTAGTGGTGGAGCCGGTCGCGGTGGAGCCGGTGGAGGAGGAGGTTGAGGCGGTTGAGACCGCCGAGCCGGTGGTGGTGGAGGCGGTCGAGCCCGCGGAACCGGCGGCCGTTACGGAGCCCGAGGACGGGGAGGACGTCGCTGCCGAGGTGGTGGTGGCTGAGTCTGCGGAGTCCTTGATCGCCGAGCCTGCGGAGTCCGTGATCGCTGAGGCTGTCGTGGTCGCCGAGCCGGTGGTCGTCGCGGAGCCGGTGGTCGAGCCCGAGCCCGAGTCCGCGGAGCCGGTGGTCGTCGAGGTTGCGGAGTCCGTGACGGCTGAGGCCGAGGCCGTGGCGGCCGAGGTGGAGCCGGCGCCGGCCGCCGAGGTGGAGCCGGCGCCGGTCAAGCGGGTGCGGCGGCCGCGGAAGCCCGAGGTGGTGGCCGGACGGCCGGTGACCGCGTACACGCCGGAGCAGCTGGTGGCGCTGGTGCGGTGGATCGACGGCGACGCCGTCGAGCGCACCGACGACGAGCTGCTGCGTGCGGCGATGAAGGAGCTGGGTTTCGCCCGGCTCGGCCCGCGGATCAAGGAGGCGCTGGGCGCGGCCGTCGCGGCGGTCCGTCCGGGGGCCGGCGACCTGGAGGGCTGAGGCCCGGGCAGCGGTGGTAGCGGTGGCCCGGTGCGAGGAGGGGAGTCTCCTCGCACCGGGCCACCGTCATTTCCCCGTCAGCAACTGCGCAGTTCGGGCGTCTGGTTGAGGAGCTGCGACCGGATGGACGTGAACTGCCGGTAGGCGTCGCCCTGTTCGGAGCCGAGCGGGAAGACCGCGACCCGGTGGCAGTTCATGAAGGCCAGCCGGACCCCGAAGTGCCGCTCCAGGCTGCCCCGGATCGCGTCGCTCGCCAACGCCCGCAGCAGCTGGCCGCGTTCGGCGTCGGACGGCGGCTCGACGGTGTTGTCGGCGAACGGGTCGCCGGACGTGCCGAGTTCGCCGGTCAGCTGCTCGATCAGCTGGTAGGCGTAGGGGAGCGAGGTGCGGACGGTGTCGACGAAGTCGGCTTCGTCCACCTCGCCCTGTTCGGCCTGGGCGAGGAGGTCGGGGGAGACGGTGAGGGACATGGAGAGCTCCGGGGGCAGAAGGCAGGGGGCAGAAGGTACGGACGGCAGGGAGAGCCATCATGGAAATGAAAGCCATTTCCATGATGGTTTGTCAATGGTCCGTCGTGGCAGCAGAAAGGCGCTGCCCCGCCCCCCGAGGGGGAGCAGGGCAGCGCAGCGCTGTCGGCCGACCGGCTACGGCAGCGGCACCGACGCCAGCGGGGTGGGCGGTACGCCCTTCAGCGCGCCGCTGATCGCGTCCCGCCAGATCGGGCCGGCCAGCGTGCCACCGAAGGCCTGGCCGACCACCTGGCCGCCGATGCTCTGCCCGTTCAGCGGGGCGATCTTGTCGGTGTCGCTGACCACGGTGGCGCCCGCCATCTGCGGCGTGTAGCCGACGAACCAGACCTGCTTGCTCTGGTCGGTGGTCCCGGTCTTGCCCGCGCTGTCGCGGTCGGTGAGGCCGGCCGTGGTGCCGGTGCCGTCCTGGACCACGCCCTTGAGCATGGTGGTGATCGAGTCCGCGGTGTTCTGCGACATCACCTGGGTGCAGTTGCCCTGCGGCACCGGGATCGACTTGCCGTCCGCGGTGGTCACCGAGGTGATCGCGGTCGGCGTGCAGTAGGAGCCGTGCGCGGCGAAGGCCGCGTAGACGCTCGCCATGTCCAGCGGGGTGAGGCTGTTGCTGCCCAGTGCCATGGAGGGGACCGCGCTGAGCTTCTGGCCGCCGGCCTGCTGGGTGATGCCGAGCTTGTTGGTCATCTGCACGACGTTGCAGAGCCCGGTGTCGCCCTCCAGCGAGGCGTAGTAGGTGTTGACGGAGAGCGCGGTGGCCTGGCTCATGTCGAACGGGCCGACCAGCGAGGTGGAGTCGTTGTGCACCTGGCCGCTCGCCGGGTACTTGTTGCCGTCGCAGTCCGTCATCGCCGGCCAGGTCTCGCTGTACGGCGAGGGGTAGCTCTGGGACGGGTCGATGCCGTTCTCCAGCGCCGCCGCCGCCACGATCGGCTTGAAGGTCGAGCCGGGCTGGAAGCCCTGGCCGCCGCCCATCGACTTGCCGACGTTGAGGTTGATCGTGGTCTGGTTGGCGTTGAAGCCGTACGGACGGCTCTGGCCCATCGCGAGGATCTGGCCGGTGCCCGGCTGGACGATGGTCATCGCGGTGGCCGCCTTGTCCGAGGCGTACACGTGGCTGGTGACCGAGGACTGCAGCGCGGCCTGCGCCTTCGGATCCAGAGTGGTGTGGATCTGCAGACCGCCGCGCGACCAGAGCGCCGACCGGTCGGCCGCGGTGGCTCCGAAGGCCGGGTCGTTCAGCACGGTCTGCTTCACGTAGTCGCAGAAGAAGCCCTCGCCCTGCTGGGCGGTGATGCAGCCCTGCTGGGGCGTGGTGGGGTTGAGCTGGATCGGGGTGGCGATCGCCTGGTTGGCCTGGTCCTGGGTGATCGTGCCGTACTGGGCCATCTTCTGCAGGACGGTGTCCCGCCGCTCCTTGGCCGCCTTGGGGTTGGCGATCGGGTCGTACCCGCTGGGCGACTGCACCAGGCCGGCCAGCAGGGCGGCCTGCGGCAGCGTGAGCTGGTTCGCGTGGACGCTGAAGTAGCGCTCGGAGGCCGCCTCGATGCCGTACGCCTGCTCGCCGAAGAAGGTGATGTTCAGGTAGTTGGTCAGGATCTGGTCCTTGGAGAGGGTCTCCTCGACCTGGATCGCGTACTTCATCTCCTTGATCTTGCGGCCCATGGTCTGCGCCTGGGCCGCGAGGACCGCCTGCTGGTTGTCGCCGGCCTCCTCGACGAAGACGTTCTTCACGTACTGCTGGGTGATCGTCGAGGCGCCCTGGACCCCGCCGCCGTTGGCGTTGTTGCTGATCGCCCGCAGCACGCCCTTGAGGTCGATCGCGCCGTGCTGGTAGAAGCGGTTGTCCTCGATGTCGACCAGGGCGGACTTCATCAGCGGGGATATCTGGTCGCTGGGGACGACCGTGCGGTCCCGGTCGAAGACCGTGGCGATCACGCCGCCGTTGGCGTCGTAGATCGTCGAGGCCTGGGTGAGCGGCGGCGCGATGAAGTCGTCCGGAAGGCTGTTGAAGTCCTCGATGGCGCTCTTGGCGCCCAGTCCGAGACCGCCGACCGCGGGCATCGCGATCCCCGCGGTGAGCACGCCGGCCACCGCGCTGACGCTCAGCAGCTTGGCGGCGAGCCGGGCCTTGTGTACGAACGAGCCTTGGTGCGACGCAGACATGCCTCAGAGCCTAAGCACCGATTATGAGTAAATCGGACCAATCGGCGCGCGAAGAACGTCACAAGCCTGCGACAATGTGCGTCCACGGAGCATCGGGAGGTCTCCATGTCCAGCAGCCCGGAGCTGCCCGGCCCGCTGGCGGCGCTGGCGCCGCTGCTGGAGCACCACGGCTACGCGGCCGTCGGGCTGCTGGTCTTCCTCGACAACGCGGCGATCCCGGTGCCGGGCCAGACCGTGCTGATCCTGGCCGCGGTCTACGCGGGCGCCGGGAAGCTGAACCTGGCGGGGGTGATCGCGGTCGCCGTCGCCGCCGCGTTCGCCGGGGACTGCGCCGGCTACCTGATCGGCCGCTCCGGCGGCCGGGCGCTGGTGCACCGGTTCGGCAGGTACGTGCTGCTGACCCCCGAGCGGCTGCACCGCGGTGAGGAGTTCTTCGCCCGCAACGGCGGCAAGGTGGTCACCGTGGCCCGCTTCATCGACGGCCTGCGGCAGACCAACGGCATCATCGCGGGGATCACCGAGATGCCCTGGCGCGGGTTCCTGGCCTTCAACGCGCTCGGCGCCGCGCTCTGGACCGGGGTCTGGGCCGGTGCCGGGTACGCGGCCGGCGGCCACATCGACCAAGTCTACCGGGAGGCGTTGCGCTACCAGCTCTACCTGCTGATCGCGGTCGGGGCACTGGTGGTGGCGCTGCTCGTCAGGCACCTGGTGCTGCCGCGGCTGCGGCGCTGAGCCGCGGCCGGATACGGGCTCGGCCCCGCCCGCGGGCCGAGCCCGCGGGATCAGGGCAGCAGGCGTTCGACGGCTCGGGCGCCGTCCCGCTCCAGGGCCTGCCGGGCCTTCTCGATCCGCTCCGGCGTGGGGTCCTGCCCGCGCGCCATGACGAGGTCGATCGGGTCAACCGGGTGCTCGCCCCCGGAGTGCAGCAGGTGGTCGGGCGTGGGCGCCTCGCTGATGGGCTCGGACATGGCTTGCCTCCGTTGGTCGGAGCGGTCGGCCGAATGGCCCTGCCTAACGAGTGTGGAGCCGAAACGCTCCTTCGCGCACCCCGGAGAGCCGGCGGATCGGTGTCCACCGTTCGCCGGATTGGCCGTCCGGGGGCGCCCCGGTTCCCACGGCGTGCTTAACCTGCCCTCATGACCAGCCACGATGTGACGTCCCGGGTCGGGGCGCGTTCCCGGGAGCAGGTTGAGGACGCGCTCGCGCGTCTCGAGTACATCGGAGATCCCCCGTTCGAGGCCTCGCGGTTCCACCGCGGCGCGCTGGACGGCTACCGCTGGGCGCTCAGCCGAAGTCCGCTGGCGCCGATAACCGAGAGCGTGGCCAGCGGACCGGACGGCCCGTGCCCGGCACAGCTCGGCGCCGAGCAGCAGGCCGCCCAGGTCCGCGAGCAGGACGAGCGGCTCGGCGCCGAGGAGCGGGACCACGCCCGCGGGGTGCGGGCCGCGCTGGCTTGGGTGTCCGGCCGCAGCGACGTCCAGCCCTGACCCTCCCGAAAGCCCTGCCCCTCCCGGAAGCCCTGACTCTTCCGAGTGTTCTGACCCTCCCGAGTGTTTACCGGCGGCCGATCGTGCCGCCCAGGTGCCGGCGCAGGAACTCCAGCTGGTGCCCGAGCAGGTTGCCGAACCCCGGGCCCCCGGCCAGGTGGGTCACCCCGCTCAGCGGCAGCACCTCGTGCGGTCGGCCGGCCGCCAGCAGCGCGCCGGAGAGTCGCAGCGTGTTGGCCGCGACCACGTTGTCGTCCGCCAGACCGTGGATCAGCAGCAGGGGCCGGCTCAGCCGCTCCGCGTCGAGCAGCAGCGACTCCGCGTCGTAGCGCTCCGGCTGCTCGTCCGGGTGGCCGACGAAGCGCTCACGCCAGTGCGTGTCGTAGAGCCGCTGGTCGGTCACCGGTGCGCCGGAGACGGCCGCGTGGAAGACGTCGGGCCGCCGCATCACCGCCGCCGCGGCGAGCGTCCCGCTGAACGACCAGCCGCGGATGCCGACCCGGGACAGGTCCAGCTCCGGGCGTTGCCGGGCGGTCTCGTGCAGGGCGGTCACCTGGTCCGCCAGCACCGGGCCCAGGATGTTCCCGTGGATCTCGCGCTCCCAGCGCGGCCCGCGCCCGGGCGTGCCGGCGCCGTCCGTGACCAGTACCGCGAAGCCCTGCTCGGCGAACCACTGCGAGACGAACGCGTGTCCGTTCTGGTCGTGGACGACCTTCTGCGCGGCGGGCCCGCCGTACGGGTCGAGCAGCACGGGCAGCGGAGCGTCGCCGGCGCGGTGCCAGGACGGCAGGAAGAGCAGCGTCCGCAGCTCGCGCGGGCCGACCGCGGCGAGCTCGGCCCGCAGCGGCAGCACCGGGTGCTCGGCGTGCGAGGTCACGGCCAGCGCGGGTCGGTCCGCGCGGAGCACCTCGGTCCGGCTGCCCGGCCGGTCCAGCGAGCGGGTGGTCAGCACCAGCGTGCCGGCCCGCCGCACACCGGTGTGGACGCCCGGCCCCTCGCCGATCCGCCTCGCGCCGGTCTCCGGGTGGTGGCTCCAGAGCTGGGTCTCGGTGGGCTCGGCGGAGGCGCTGAAGAGCACGGTGTCGCCGTCCACCCCGAGCACGGCGCGCACCTGCAGCCCGGCCGGGGTGACCGGGCTGCCGTCCACGGTCAGGTGCCGGGTGTCGCCGAGGTCGGCGGTGCCGAGCAGGGCCCCGGCGGCGGTGCGCGCGGGCAGGCCGGGGACCAGCTGGACCCACGCCTCGTCGCGCTGCTCGGTCAGCGTCCGGGTGCTGCCGTCGGCCGGGTCGATCGCCAGCAGCCGCACGGTGCGCTGGTCGCGGGTCTGCACGGCGGCGAACGGGCCGTGCGCGTCCCAGCCGGCCGCGGTCAGGTACTCGAACGCGGCGTGGTCCCACCCGACCTCGGTCCGGCTGCCGTCCAGGTCGGTGAGCCAGAGCGTGACCTCGGCGTTGGCGGTGCCGGCCGCCGGGTAGCGGACGGCCCGCGGCGGGGTGGCGGGGTTGGCCGGGTCGGCCAGGTACCAGACCGTGACCGGGGCCTCGTCGACCCGGGCGATCAGCAGCCGGGAGCCGTCCGGGGCCCACCAGTAGCCGCGGTAGCGGCCCATCGACTCGGCCGCCACGTGCTCGGGCAGGCCGAAGCCGACGGCCGGCCCGTCCGGTTCGGCGACCGCGCGGTCGCCGGTGCCGTCCGCGCCGATGACCCGGACCGCGCCCTCGCTGACGTAGGCGATCAGGCGGCCGGCCGGGTCGGGCCGCGGGTCGACCACCGGCGCCCGGGCGGGCAGCCGGCGGGCGGCGCCGGTGGCGGTGTCCACCGCCCAGAGGTCGCCGGAGAGCGCGAAGACGGCCAGCCCGGCCGCCGCGTCGGTGGCGTACTCCACGACGCCGCCGCCGCCCTGCCGGGTGCGCTCGCGGCGGGTCCGCTCCGCCTGCGAGAGCTGCTCGACGGCACCGGAGAGCAGATCGGCGGGGTCGACCAGCAGCCGCTCGGCGCCGCTGTCCAGGTCGAGGGCCCAGAGACAGCTCGACGGGTCGTCGCCGGCCCGGCTGCGCAGGAAGAGCAGGCCCGCGCCGTCCGCGGTGACGGTGAAGGTGGTGGGGGTACCCAGGGTGAAGCGACGGGTGCGGGCGAGCTGGCGGGGCAGCTCGTTCGGCTGGGGCACTTGGTTCGTCGGCATGCTGACACACTCTCACCTGCCCGGTCGCCGGCGGCAGGGGGGTCGAGCGGGGCGGCCGGCGGCGGTCGGGGGCGGGGCGGGCCGGGGGCGGGGTTGGGAAAAGGGCCGCCCAATCTCGTCGTCCAGGGTGCGATCGGCGCCCGACAGGGCCAGGCTGGGTCCGTGGGCGGAGTCGAGCGGGCACACAGGGTGACCGGATCCGAGTCCGCCCCGCCCCTGGAGACCTCACCCTGGAGCTGACCCGATGACCTCCGATCTGACGTCCCACCAGCTCACCGCCGCCCGCCCGCCGATCGCGATCGACTACCACCCGATCGACGGTCCCGCCCAGCAGCTGCTGGTGAGCGGCGAGCAGCTGCACGCCAACGCCTGCCTGTACTGCGGCAGCGAGCAGCAGTTGCACACCGCCGGACACGCGTACACCCACAGCGGCGGCCTCGGGTGGGTGGTGGTGGCCTGCGCCGCCCACCTCACCCTGGCCCGCGAGCAGGGCCTGCCCGGCGGGCCGGGCGACGCCCGGGCGGCGGTGCCGGAGCAGGAGGGCGGCGGTGGGACGGGCGAGGAACCCGGGGCCGTCGCCCTGGACGGATCGGGCGCGGTGCCGTCGGCCGGGTGAGCGCGGGTCGGTCGGCCTCGCCTCCCGGGTGGGGGCGGGGCCGACCGCCGTCCTCGACGGCCCGGTCAGGCCGGGGCGCCGAAGTCCTGGGTCCACCACGGGCCGCCCGGGCCCAGCTGGACTCCTATCCCGACCTGCTTGAAGCCGCAGTTGAGGATGTTGGCGCGGTGGCCCGGGCTGTTCATCCAGCTGGCCATCACCGCGGCCGGGTCGGTCTGGCCCTGGGCGATGTTCTCGCCCCAGAGGCTCCAGTGGTAGCCGGTCGCGTCGATCCGCTGCTGCGGGCCGGCGCCGTCGGGGTTGGTGTGGTCGAAGAAGTGCCGGGCCGCCATGTCCGTGGACTGGCCCTGGGCGGCCTGCTGCAGCTGCGGATCGACGGTCAGCGGGCCGCAGCCGTTCTGCGCCCGCTGGGTGTTCACCAGGTCGAGCACCTGCTGGGCGAAGGCGGCGATGCTGTTGGCGTTGGCCGCGTTGGCCGGGTTCTGGGCGGCGCGCGGGGCGGGGGTGGCGCTGGTGGTGGCCGTGGCGGACGGGACGGCGGGCGCGGTGCTGCTCGGTCCGGCGGAGGGCGGGGCCGCCGTGGTGGTGGCGAGGGAGGCGGACGGCGAGGCGGTGGCACTGGGCGTGCCGACGGCGGTGCCGTCGGGGTCGGGGGACGCCGGGCCGGAGCGGACGGGGTTCGACGGAACGGTGACGGCGACCGAGGGCAGGCTGCTCCCCAGGTTGTCCAGCACGGCCGGCCGGCCGAGCACCGGGCCGGTGGCGGCGGTCTGGCCGGGGTCGTGGATGGCCGGGGTCAGGCCGTCCCAGGCCAGGCCGGCGGCGGTCACCACGGCGAGCGCGCCGAGGGCCAGCGCGGCCAGCCGGCGGCGGCTGGTGGTGGTCCGGCGGCGGCGCCCGGAGCCGGCGGACCGGCGGTGGTCGGTGGTGGTGCGGTGGCCGGTGGTGGCGGTGCGGCGGCGGGAGCGACGCGGTCCGGTGCCGTCCCGACCCGGGTGTGCGGCGTCGGACGTCGGGGAGGCCGACGTTCCGGTCCCGGCCGGTGCCGGGACGGAGCCGGACGTCGACAGCGCGTGCAGGTGGCGCGGCAGCGGGAGCAGCGCCAGCCCGGCCAGCAGTCCCTCGGCCGGCACCAGGTCGTGGGCCTGGTCCCGGCAGCCCGGGCAGGCCCGGACGTGCCGGGCGATCCGCTTGCGCCAGAGCGCCGCCGGCACCCGGTCCCACGGCCTGGTCAGCGCCGCCAGCTCCTTACAGCCGGGGGCGGCGGCCAGCGCCCGGACCACCAGCCGCGCGGTGTCCAACCGCTCCCGCATCCGCTGCACCCGGACCGCCGCGTGCTGCGGGGTCAGCCCCAGCGCCCCGGCCAGCTCGGCCCGGCCCAGCCCGCCGGCGGCCTCCTGCCACCACAGCGCCAACAGCTCACCGTCCTCCGGATCCAACCAGCGGGTCGCCTCGGCCACCTCACGCCGCTGCCCGGCCAGGCCGAGCCGGACGATGGTCGCCCCGACGAAGTCCGCCCCCGGATCGGCGAGGTCCCTGGCGTCGTCCAGCGCGCCGCGGGCCGGCGCGGCCTGCTGGGCCCGGTGCCGCCGGCGCACCTGGTTCATCGCTATCGCCACCAGCCAGGACCGGAACGCGGCCGGCTCGCGCAGCCCGGCCAGGCCGTCCACCGCGTGCAGCATGGTCTCCTGCACCACGTCGTCGGTGTCGGGGTGGCCGTTCAGCGCCCGGCCCACGATGTTGTAGATCAGCGCCAGGTGACCGGCGATCAGCTCCTGCCCGGCCTGCCGGTCACCGGCCTGTGCCGCGGCCACCGCCG
Source organism: Kitasatospora sp. NPDC024654 (assembly GCF_055559155.1). NCBI lineage: Bacteria > Bacillati > Actinomycetota > Actinomycetes > Kitasatosporales > Streptomycetaceae > Kitasatospora > Kitasatospora sp. NPDC024654. Next base: position 34,851 of record NZ_JBVHLF010000047.1, on the reverse strand, counting down.
CGCCGTACCGTTCGGTATCCACCCGTGCCCACCTTCTGCGTCAACTGCCCCGTCCACTGTGGGAGAGCCGCCAGGGCGGGACGGATAACGGAAATTCGTACGACGGATCGACCGGATCGGCCCGGGGGGACGATCCGCCTGCGGGGACCCTAACCGGCCGACCGGCGCCGGGTGGCGGTCGGCCGCGGGGCATCCGGGGGACGTGGGGGTTCAGGCGACCGGAAGGCGGGCCACGAAGCGGGCGCCGCGCGGGGAGTCCTCGGCGGTGAGCGTGCCGCCGTGGTGCGCGGCCAGGTCGCGGGCGATGGCCAGGCCCAGGCCGGCGCCGCCGTGGTCACGGCTGCGGGCGTCGTCGAGCCGGGTGAACCGCTCGAACACCCGCTCGCGGTCGGCCGCCGGGATGCCCGGTCCGTCGTCGATGACTTCCAGCACGGCGGTTCGCCGGTCCGGCCCGTCGACGGTCAGCGAGACCTGGATCCGCTCGTGGGCGAACCGCTGCGCGTTGTCCAGCAGGTTGGTGACCAGCCGGGTGAGCCAGAGCCCGCTGCCGGCCACCTCGACCCCCGACGCCAGCTCGGCCCGCACCGCCACCCGGTCGCCGCGCCGGGAGGCCACCGCCTTGCGGACCAGCGCGGTCAGGTCCAGCGGGCCGTCCCGCACCGGCTCGGAGGCGTCGATCCGGGCCAGCAGCAGCAGGTCGGCGGCCAGCTGCTGGAGCCGGGCGGTGTCCTCCAGCGCCCCGCTGATCAGCTCCGGCCACAGCTCGGGATCGCGGACCGCCAGCGCCACCTCCAGCTGGGTGCGCAGCACGGTGATCGGGCTGCGCAGTTCGTGCGAGGCGTCCGCGATGAACTGGCGCTGGCGGATCCCGGAGGACTCCAGCCGGTCCAGGGTGGCGTTCATGGTGGCGGCCAGCCGGGCGATCTCGTCGTGGGTCTGCGGCACCGGCACCCGGCGGTGCAGGTCGCGGTCGCTGATCTCGGCCACCTCGGCCCGGATCGCCTCCACCGGGCGCAGCGCCCGCCCGGTCACCCACCAGGTGACCAGGCCGACCGTGAGCAGCAGCAGCGGGACGCCGACCGCGAGCGCGGCGGCGGTGGTGTCGTCGGCGGCGTCGGCGTCCCGCAGCGAGGTGCCGGCGTAGACGGTGACCAGGCCCTGCGGGGTGGCGCTGGTGACCTGCACCACCCGCTGGCGGTGCTCCGAGCCGAGCGGGCCGATGTTCCAGGTGCTGAACACGGTGCCCGGGCTGGTCGGCCGGTGGTTCGAGATCGCCGGGCGGCCGGCCAGGTTCTGGCTGGCGGTGAGCACCTGCCCGTGCTCGTCCACCACCTGCAGGAAGTCGGCGCCGTGGGTGGGCGGTAGCAGCCGGTCCAGGTGGCCCTGCTCGGCCAGCTGGGCGACCGCGTCGGCCTGGGCCTGGGCGTCGCTCTCGGCGTTGTGCAGCAGGTTGGCGTCGAGCAGGCCGAGCAGCGCCAGCGAGGCCAGCGCCAGGGCCAGCGCGACGACGGCGCTGGCGCCGAGGGTGGCCCGGGAGCGCACGGTCATCGGCCGCAGCCGACGCAGCCCCTGCCGCCAGCCGCGCGCCGGCGCGGCGCTGGTGGACGCCTCAGCCACCGTCGGTCGCCAACCGGTAGCCGGCGCCGCGCACGGTCTCCAGCGCGGACCGCCCGAACGGCGCGTCGATCTTCCGCCGCACCGCGCTGACGTGCACCTCGACCAGGTTGGGCGCGCCGTCGAAGGCGGAGTCCCAGACCTGTTCCAGGATCTCCCGCTTGGGCACCACCTCGCCGGCCCGCCGGGCCAGGTACTCCAGCACCGAGAACTCCCGCGCGGTGAGCCGGATCTCCGTCCCACCGCGGGTGCAGCTGTGCCGGGCCGGGTCGATCACCAGGTCGCCGAACTCCAGGGTCTGCGGCCGGCGGCGCCCGGTGCGCCGGGCCAGCGCCCGCAGCCGGGCCAGCAGCACCACGTACGAGAAGGGCTTGGAGAGGAAGTCGTCGGCGCCGGTGTCCAGCGCCTCGGCCTCGTCGTACTCGCCGTCCTTGGCGGTGAGCATCAGGATCCCGGCGTCGTTCCCGGCCGCGCGCAGCCGGGCGCAGACCCGGTAGCCGTTGAGGCCGGGCAGCATGATGTCGAGCACGATCACGTCGTAGTCGTTCTCGCCGGCCAGCCACAGGCCCTGGGTGCCGTCATGGGCGACGTCGACCGACAGGCCCTCGGCCTGAAGGCCCCGCTGCAGAGCTGCGGCGAGCCGCCGTTCGTCCTCCACCACCAGTACGCGCATGCCGGCCAGCATCGCAGCCGAGCGTGACGGTTTCCTGAAGATGGCTTCAGCTGACTTCAGCCTGCCTTCAGCTCCGGAGTTCCATGCTGGGCCGAGCCGGGCGCGAGTTCCGGACGTGCTGGACGGCGGTCGACGAGAACGGCGGCGGTCGACAGGACGCCCAGCGGCGGGTGAGGACCACCGAGCCGTCGTGGAGCGGCCACTCGTCGTTCGTGGCGGGTCCATGTCCGCTCCCGCTGAGCGGCCTACGGTCACGTGCCTGGCCGGCCCGAGGGACTCGGGCCGGCCCCGGAAGGGATCCCGGGGCCGGCCCGTCGGCCGTGGTGAGGCTCTCCGGGCCCGCGCTGTCGCAACCCTCCCGATGCAAGGAAGTCGACGGGAGCAGCGGGCCCGCTGGGGGCCGCCGCGCCCGTCCTGGAAGGAGCCTGATGCGGTCGACAAAGCCGCGCCGGATCACCGTGGTGTCCGCGAGCGTGGGGGCGGGGCACGACGGAGCCGCCCGCGAACTGGTCCGCCGCCTGCGGGCAGCCGGCTTCGAAGCCGAGTGCCACGACTTCCTCGACCTGCTGCCGCGCGGCTGGGGGCGCCTGCTGCGCGGCAGCTACGCGCTGGAGCTGCGGGTCGCGCCGTGGGCCTGGGGTTGGCTGCTGCGCGGGCTGGAGCGGAACCGCTCCTCGTCCGGGCTGGTCGGCGCGCTGTTCGCGGTCGCCGGCGGTCGCCGGACCCGGGCCGTGATCGGCCCGGACACCGCCGCGGTCGTCTCCACCTACCCGCTGGCCAGCCAGGCGCTCGGCCGGCTGCGCCGGCGCGGGCGGGTGACCGTGCCGGTCGCCACCTTCCTGACCGACATGTCGGTCCACCCGCTCTGGGTCGCCGACGGCGTCGATCTGCACCTGGCCCTGCACCCGGTGGCCGCCGCGCAGGCCGACCGGCACGGCGCCGCCGCGGTGGAGCTGGTCGGCCCGCTGGTCGGTCCGGCCTGTCGGCCGGCCCGCTCGGAGGCCGAGCGGCTGCGCGAGCGGGCCCGCTTCGGGCTGCCCGACGGGCCGATCGCACTGGTCACCGCCGGCTCCTGGGGCGTCGGCGAGGTGGAGCGGACGGCCCGTGAGATAGCCGCCACCGGCCTGGCCGTCCCGGTCACCGTCTGCGGCCACAACGAGGCGCTGCGCGAGCGGCTGGCCGGCAGCGGGGCGGGCGTCGCGCTCGGCTGGGTGGACGACATGCCCGCCCTGCTGCGCGCCTCCGACGTGGTGGTGCAGAACGCCGGTGGGCTCACCTCGCTGGAGGCGATGGCCAGCGGCGTCCCGGTGGTCAGCTACCGTTGCCTGCCGGGCCACGGAGTGACCAACGCGGCCGCGCTGGACGAGGCCGGCCTCGCGGTGTGGATCCGCGACGAACGCCGACTGGCCGGCGCGCTGCGTGCGGCGCTGGCCGGTCCGACCGTCCCGGCGGCGCGCCCGGCGCCGGGGCCCGACCACGTCGTCGCCGAGCTGGCCGGCGGCGCTCCCGTCCCACTCCTGGAGGTGGCCTCGTGAGGACCACGCGCATGCTGGCGGCCGCGGCGGGCGGCCTGGCGGTGGCGCACAGCCTGCCCGCCCTGACCTCGCTCGGCGCGCTGCGCCCACTGCTCGCCCCCGGGCTGAGCGGCCCGGGCGACCGCGGGCACGTCGCACTGACCTTCGACGACGGTCCCGACCCGGCCTCCACCCCGCTCTTCCTGGCGGAGCTGGAGAAGGCGGGGGTCAAGGCGACCTTCTTCCTGCTCGGCCGGATGCTGGTGCAGGCTCCGGAACTGGGCCGCGAGCTGGTCGCCGCCGGTCACGAGGTCGCGGTGCACGGCTGGCGGCACCGGCCGCTGCTGGTCCGCGCCCCCCGGGCCACCCGCGACGACATCGCCCGGGCGCGCGACCTGGTGGCCGACGTCACCGGCGAGCAGCCGCGCTGGTACCGCCCGCCGTACGGGGTGCTGACCGCCTCCGCGCTCTACGCGGCCCGGCAGGAGGGGCTGACCCCGGTGCTCTGGACCCACTGGGGTCAGGACTGGACGGCCAAGGCGACCCCGGACTCGGTGCTGCGCACCCTCACCCGCACCCCGCTGGCCGGCGGCACCGTGCTGCTGCACGACTCGGACGTCACCTCCGCCCCCGGCGCCTGGCGCTCGGCACTGGGCGCGCTGCCCCGGCTGTTGCAGCTCTGCGCGGACCAGGGCCTGCGGGTCGGTCCGCTGCGCGACCACGGCCTGCCGGCCCGCCGCCAGGCGCCGGTGGCCAACCGGCGCCTGGAACTCGTGCGCTGAATCCCGCGGAACCGGCTCCCGGGCGGCCACGTCCAACCGGCGTGGTCGGGCGTCGCGGCGACGCCCGCGGAGCCGGTGGAGCGGGGTGGGCGGGATGAGGGTCGGACGGACGGTGGCGGCGCTGCTGGTGGCCGCGGCGGTGGCCGGGTGCGCGAGCGGCACGACCGCGCGGCCCGCCGCGCAGGTGCTGCGGGTGACGGCCACGGCCGCCCCGCCCGCGCCGGCGGCCGGCGAGCTGGCCGCGACCGCGGCCGGGACCGACGCCTTCGGGGTGGCCCTCTACCGGCAGCTCACCGCGCAGGGCGGGCAGCAGGACCTGGTGCTGTCGCCGTCCGGCCTGGCCACCGTGCTGGCGATGCTGCTCCCCGGCGCCCGTGGCACCACCGCGCAGGAGCTGGCGACCGTGCTGCACACCTCGCTCCCGTCCGAGCGGTACGCGGTGGCGATGGGCGCGCTCGACCGGGCCGCCCAGCCGGCCGGAGCCGGCCAGGCCCCGGCGCTGGTCCTCCGGGAGGCCGACAGCGTCTGGACCCAGCAGGGCTACCCCGTCCAGCCGGGCTACCTCCAGACGCTGGCCCAGGCTTTCGACACCGGGCTGCGCACCGCGGACTTCGCCAAGGACCCGGACGGCGCCCGCAAGGCCGTGAACGCGCTGGTCGAGCAGCAGACGGACGGTCAGATCAAGGACCTCTTCGGCCCGGGCGCGGTGGACTCCTCGACGCTGCTGGCGCTCACCGACGCGCTCTACCTGAAGGCCCAGTGGCAGCACCCGTTCGAGCACGCCGCCACCACCGACCGCCCGTTCCACCTGCTGGACGGCAGCACGCCACAGGTCGCCACGATGGCCCAGACCGCGACCTTCCGGTATGCCGAGGGCAGCGCCGGAGCGCCCTGGCAGGCGGTGGAACTCCCTTACGCTGGTGGCGACTTGGCGATGGACCTGATCGTCCCGGGACAGGGCGGCCTCGACGCGTTCCGCAGCGCCCTGGACGCCGCCGAGCTGGACCGGATCCTCGGCGGCCTGAGCGAGACCTCGGTGGACCTGACGCTGCCCCGGTTCGGCTTCGAGACCGGCGACAGCCTGGTCCCGGCACTGACCGCGCTGGGCCTGCGCTCGGCCTTCGGCCCCGGCGCGGACCTCTCCGGCATCCCGGCGCCCGGGACCACGCCGCAGCCGCGGGTGGGGGCGGTGGTGCAGAAGGCCAGGATCTCGGTGGACGAGGCCGGCACCACGGCGGCGGCCGGCAGTGGGGTCGCGGTGGGCACGACGGCCGTGCAGCCGCCCGCCCGCTCGGCTCAGCTGCACATCGACCGGCCGTTCCTCTTCCTGATCCGCGACACCGCGACCGGCCAGCCGCTCTTCCTCGGCCAGGTGACCGACCCGCGGCAGTGACCGACCCGCGGCAGTGACCGACGGCCACGACGGGATCGACGGCTACGACGGCTGCGTGTTGGTCAGCGCGGCGGCGGCCAGCACCGAGCCGTCCGCGGTGACCAGGCGGATCCCGGTGACCGGTGCGGAGGTGGCGGGGTACGGGCCGGCCCAGTGGCCGTAGCCGTCGCTGAGCGGGAACGAGCCGACGGTGGCGGTCGAGCCGTCGCCGCGCTGGATCTCGCAGCGGATGGTGCCGGTGGCCATGATGCCGTCGGTGTCCACCGACAGGTAGACCCACGGCGAGCCGCCGGTGAAGACGAAGGCCTGGCCGATCTCGCGCCCGCCGGCGTTGAGGTGGGCGGTGAGCATCACGCTGGCCAGGGCGGAGGCGCTGGCGGCCGGGTTGGCGGGGGGATGCTGCTCGGTGGCGTTGCCGATCGCCCAGCCGCCCGCGCCGGCCAGTGAGAGGGCGGCGAGCGCGAGCGAGGCCCGCCGCAACCGGCGGCGGCGCGAGCGCTGGGGCGGTACGCCGATGCCGATCCGCTGGAGGGTCCGGGCCTCGAACCCGACCGGCGGTTCCTCACCGGGTATCAGGTCGAGCAGCGCGTCGGCGACGAACGCCAGCTCGCGGATGTGCTCGCGGCAGCCGGGGCAGTGCTGGAGGTGCTCGACCGCCGCCGCCCGCTCGCGGGCCGGCAGCACCCCGAGCGCCAGCTCGGCTCCGATCTCGTGGAGCTGCTCGCAGCTGAGCCGGAAGGTGTCAATCATGGTCGACCCGCTCCGTGGGGGGTCCCGGTGTGGAGTCGGCGGAGGCGCCCCGGAGGGGCTCCGAGCAGGGGCTGGCGAGCACGGTCCGGATCTTGCCCATCGCCGCCCGGATCCGGGTCTTGGCGGTGCCCAGCGGCACGTGCTCGATGTCGGCTATCTGCTGGGCGGTCATCCCGTAGATCCCGGCCATCACGATCGCCCGGGCCTGGGAGATCGGCAGCTCGGCGACGGCGTTGCGCAGCTCCGCCGAGGACTCCTCGGCCAGTGCCTGGCGTTCCGGGGTCTGGGTGAAGGCTTCGAGCAGCGGAGCCAGGTCGGTCGGATCCAGTGGGGCGGTCCGGCGGGCCCGGACGGCGTCGATCGCGAGGTTGTGCGCTATCGCGGTCAGCCAGGTGCGGACCGAGCCGCGCCGCGAGTCGTACACCTGCGCGTAGCGGCAGGCCCGTTCGAACGTCTGCTGGGCGATGTCCTCGGCCAGGTGGATGTCGCCGGTCACGGTGACGGCCACGCCGAAGATCTTGTGCTGGAAGCGTCGCACGAAGGCCACCGCGATCTCGGGATCACCGGTCATCAGGCCCGCCAGCAGCGCCTCGTCGGGCATACGTTCCAGGGGAACGCCGATTCGGTGCATGAGTCCTATACGTAGCACCGGGTACGAAGGATTGCCCGGCGAGGACCGCCGTGATCAGTGACCGTCCGAGGGCGGGACGTCCCGCTCGCTGTGCGGCGCCGGCCCGTCCAGGAGCGAGGTCGGCCCGGGAACGGTGGGGCGCCCGACGGGGTCGGGGCCAGGCGGCGGTCGACCGCCGTGCCGAGGCCGCGGGGCAGCCGCCGGCGGGTGGAGACCAGCGGGGCCCGTTGCTCCAACCGGGGCCCGCCGGCCGGGATCGTCGTCCGGCTCCGCCCGGGCGCCGGAGGGGTCGGCGGCCCTCGCCCGGCAGCCGCTCGGCCGCCTATCGCGCCGGGCCGACCCGGGACGGCAGGGAGGCGCGCCGGACCCGGTGCGGGGCGTGTCCGTCCGGCCCGTGCAGCCGGTGCAGCCGTGCGTAGCCGGCGCCGCGCGCCAGCAGCTCCAGGTGGGTGCCGCGCTCGGTGATCCGGCCGCGGTCGAAGAGCAGGATCTGGTCGGCATCACGGACGGTGCGCAGGTTGTGCGAGATGATGATCGTGGTCCGCCCGTTCATCAGCCGGCGCAGCGGCTCCAGCACCCGCTCGCCCGACTCGGCGTCCAGCCCGGTGGTCGGCTCGTCGAGCAGCAGGACCGGGGCGTCCCGGACCATCGCCCGGGCGATCGCCAGGCGCTGTCGCTGCCCGCCGGAGAGGGTCTGGCCGCGCTGGCCCACCACGGTGTCGTAGCCCTCCGGCAGCCGGCGGATGAACTCGTCCGCGTCGGCGGCCCGGGCGGCGGCGGTGATCTCGGCATCGGTGGCGTCCGGCCGGCCGTAGCGGATGTTGTCGCGAATCGTGCCGTGGAAGACCAGGGTCTCCTGGAGCACCACCGCGATGTCCTCGCGCAGCTCGGCCAGGCCCCGCTCGCGCAGGTCGACGCCGTCCAGCCGGACGGACCCGCACAGTGGGTCGGCGAAGCGCAGCAGCAGCTTGGCCGCGGTCGACTTGCCGGCGCCGCTCGCGCCGACGATGGCGAGTGTCGAGCCGGGCGCCGCCCGGAACGAGACGCAGGAGAGCGCCAGTTCGGACGTGCCGGGGTAGTGGAACGACACGCCGTCGAACTCCACCTCGCCACGGACCGGTTCCGGAGCGCGGGGGCGGACCGGCTCGGTGACCTGGGGGCGCTGGTCGAGCAGGTCGATGATCCGCTCCGCGGAGGCGGCGGCCGCGTAGGCGGTGTTGCTCAGCTGCGACAGCTGGTGGACCGGGTCGTAGAGCTTGGCGAGCAGCGCGAGGAAGACCAGCAGTCCGCCCAGGGACAGCGTGCCGTTGGTGATCTGCCAGGTGCCGAGCCCCAGGACCAGGAGCGCGCCGGCGAGTTCGAAGAAGTCGACGACCGGTCCGAACAGCGCGCGGATCCGGGTCGCGGTCATCGCCGCGTCGAACCGGCCGACGTTCTCCCGCTCGAACCGCTGCTGCTCCCACTCCTGGCGGTTGTAGGCCTGCACCAGGGAGATGTTGCCGAGCACCTCCTCGGCGACCGCGCCGATCGAACCCGTGCGCCGGCGCCGCTCCCGGGAGGCGGCCTTGATCGGCCGTGAGAAGCGCCGCGCGGCCAACCAGAACAGCGGCGTGATGAGCAGCGCGAGCAGCGTCAGGCTCCAGCTGAGGTAGCTCAACACGCCGATGAAGACGCCGAGTTGCAGGACGTAGAAGGCCGCGTCGGCGGTGCCGGAGAGCAGGAAGGTCTCCACCGTGTCGACGTCGCCGGTCACCCGGGAGAGCAGGTCGCCCAGCCGCCGTCGTTCGAAGAAGCCCGGCGAGAGGCGCTGCACATGTCGGAAGACGTCCGCCCGCAGGTCCAGCAGGAAGCGTTCACTGACCCAGGTGGACAGCATGGTGTCGGCGAACCCCAGCAGACCGCCCGCCAGTGTGAGTGCCAGATAGGCGAGCGCGATCGGTACGAAGAGCCGCAGGTCCCGGGGGATCACGACATCGTCGATGACCACCTTGAAGAGCCACAACTCCGCCGCCTCCAGGGCGGGGGTGAGGAGGCCGAAGAACAGGACCAGCCAGAACCAGCGGCGACCGCCGCGGGTGTACGGCCAGAAGCGCCGGAACACCTCGCGCAGTGGCAACGACGGCGCGGCGTCCGCGGTGTCCCCGCCCGGTTCCGTCCCCACGGAGGGCGGTCGGCCCGGCTCGGAACACGACTGGAGTGTCATCTCACCCGTCCTCGGCGCTCGGCATGACAGTGCTCGGCAGAGCCCAGGCCGGGCGGAGGCCCGGCCTGGGCGAAGCTGCTGACGGGATCACCGGCGCCCGTGATGGTGGTGCCGGCGGTGGCGACGGTGCCGCCGGTGTCCATGACCGCCTTCGTCGTGGTCGTGGTGACGACGCCGGCGTTCCGGGGCGAGGGTGTTCAGGAACTGCATGATCTTCTCCTTTGACGACCCCTGTCGGGGTGACTGAAGAAGATACGTTGGTGGGCCCTCGAGGGATTGCTGTCGCCGAGTACCTTTTGAGTCTCCTTTCGAACCGGCTCCTGACCACCGGTCGGTCTGATCAGTGGTCGGCCGGCTCCAGCACCGCCGGGAGGGCCAGGTGCCCGTTGGAGATGAAGGACTCCATCGGGGTCAGCTGTTCCCCGGTCAGCCGCAGCTCGGGGAAGCGTTCGAAGAGCGCGGGCAGCGCGATCGCCGCCTCCAGCCGGGCCAGCGGCGCGCCCAGGCAGTGGTGCGCGCCGTGACCGAAGGAGACGTGGTCCTTGACCGGGCGCAGCAGGTCGAACTCGGTCGGCCGCTCGGGGTGCACCAGCGGGTCGCGGCCGGCGGCCGCGTAGCCGATCAGGATCGCCTCGCCCTTGCGGATCAGCACGTCGCCGGCCTGGATGTCCTCCACCGCGTAGCGCAGCGGCAGGTTGGCGACCGGGGCCTGCACCCGCAGCGTCTCCTCGACGACGTCCTGCCAGGCCGCCTGGCCCGCCCGCACCAGGGCCAGTTGCTCCGGGTGGGTGAGCAGCAGGTGGATGGCGTTGTCGAGGAGGTTGACGGTGGTCTCGTGGCCCGCGCCGATCAGCAGCAGCAGGGTGTCCACCAGCTCCTTCTCGGTGAGCGCCGCGCCCTCGCCGGACTCCTCGTCGTCCCGGGCGCTGATCAGCACGCTGGTGAGGTCGTCGCCCGGCTCCCGGCGCTTGGTCTCGGCCAGCTCATGCAGGATGCGGTACGTCTCCGCCGTGTTGGCCTCGGCGTCCTCGGGGGTGATCGCGGTGTTGAAGAAGCCGTCCACGCAGGTGCGCAGGCCCGGGCGGAGCGAGTCGGGCACGCCCAGCAGCTCGCAGATCACCTGGATCGGGAGCGCGTAGGCGAACCGCTCGCGCAGGTCCGTGGCGCTGCCGGCCGGAGTGGCCGCCAGCTCGTCCAGCAGGGACTGGGTGATCTCCTCGATCCGCGGCCGCAGCGCCTCGCTGCGGCGTGAGGTGAAGGCGCTGGAGACCAGCTTGCGCAGCCGCCGGTGCTCCTTGCCGTAGGCGGTGAACATGTTCTCCACCGCGACCCAGATGGTCAGTGGCCAGTCGGCCGGTATCTCACCGTCGATGAACGCGGTCCAGTGCCGGCGGGCGTCCTTGGAGACCCGGGGGTCGGCCAGCAGCTGCTTGACCAACGGCTGGCTGATCACCGACCACGCAACCACCCCACCAGGGAGTTCCACCCTCGCCACCGGGCCGTCCTGGTGGATCCGCCGGGATTCGCCGTGGATGTCGGTGCCGAGGGTGTCGAGGCGGTAGGGGCAGGTGTCGGGCTGTTCCATGCGGGACCTCCGGGGACGGGGCCGGGCACCGCGGTGGCGGGCGCGGCCGGTGAGGGGACGGCCGGGGACGGTACGGCCGTGGCCGGGTGGGTGATCGGGCCGGTGCCGGTCGCCGGGGGGAAGGTCACCGGCAGCTCGGTCAGCGCGCGGTGGAACGGGCCCGGGCGCCAGCTCAGTTCGTGTGGCTCTACCGCCGGCTCCAGGTCCGGCAACCGGTCGAGCAGTCGCTCCACGGCGGCCGAGGCGATCAGCCGGGCCGGGCCCTGGGCCGGGCAGGCGTGCGGTCCGGCACTCCACGCCAGGTGTGCCCGGTTGCCGGTCCGGGCGCGGCCGGCCAGCGACGGGTCGGTGTTCGCGGCGGCGAAGCTGATCACCACCGGCTCGCCCTCGGCCAGCCACACCCCGGCCAGCTCCAGGTCCCGCACCGGGAAGTGAACGGCGTAGTTGGCCATCGGCGGGTCGGTCCAGAGCACCTCGTCCAGCGCGTCCTCGACCGGCAGGCTGCCACCGGCCAGGTCGCCGGCGAACCGGTCGTCGGAGAGCAGCAGTCGCAGGGTGTTGCTGATCAGGTTGAGCTGGGGCTCGGTGCCGGCGCCCATCAGCAGCACCAGGTGGTGCAGCATCTCCTCGTCGTCCAGCCCGGCCGGGTGGGCCATCAGCCAGGAGGTGACGTCCGGACCGGGCCGACCACGCTTGAGTGCCACCAACTCCAGCATGACGGCGGTCAGTTCGGCGTTGGCTCGCTCGGCGTCCACGCCGTCGAAGATGCCGGCCATCCCGGCCACCATCCGGTCGCCCAACTCGGCTGGCGTACCGAAGAGTTCGTTGAGCACCAGGAGCGGCAGCGGCTTGGCGTAGTCGGCCACCAGGTCGGCCCCGCCGCGCCAGGCGAAGGCGTCGATCAGTCGGTCGGCGCTGCGCTCGACGTAGCCGCGTAGCGCGTTGGGATCGATCCGCTCCAGCGTGTCGTTCACCGCGCCGCGCAGTCGGGCGTGCGTGTCGCCGTCCGTGAAGAGGCAGTTGGGGCGGAAGGCCATCATCGGCACGGCCGGGCTGTCCGGCGTCACCCGGCCGTCGGCCAGACCGCGCCAGCGCCGGGCGTCCTTGGAGAAGCTCTCCGGGCTGCGCAGTACGTCCAACGCGGTCTGGTACGAGGTGACCAGGGTCGCGTTGACGCCCGGGTACAACTCCACCGGGGCGAGCGGGCCGTGCTGTCGGAGCCGGGCGTAGACGGCCGCCGGGTTGCTGGTGAACTCCTCACCGTGCAGCGGGAATCCGCCGCCCGGCGAGTGGTGCGCGGGGCAACCGGGCGGCGGCTGGCGGTCGTTCACACGGTCTCCAGATCAGTACGGGGGAGGTCGCTGCGGCTGAGCAGGTGCTGGACGAGGGCGATCAGCGCCTCGGTGGCCGAGCGCGGGTCGCGGGCGTCGCAGCTCACCAACGGGGTGTCCGGCAGCAGGTCGAGCGCCTCGCGCAGCTCCGCCTCGGCGAACTCCGGTGCCCCGTCGAAACGGTTGACCGCGACCGCGTAGGGCAGGTCGTGCTCCTCCAGCAGGTCCATCACCGGGAACGAGTGGTCCAGCCGCCGGGTGTCGGTCAGCACCAGGGCGCCCAGCGCGCCGAGCGTCATGTCCCGCCAGAGCGGGGTGAAGCGCTGCTGGCCGGGGGCGCCGAACAGGTAGAGCACCAGGCTGCGGTCGAGCGTGAGGCGGCCGAAGTCCATCGCCACCGTGGTGGTCTCCTTGCCGGGTACCCCGGTGAGGTCGTCCACCGGCTCGCCGGCCCGCGTCATCGGCTCCTCGGTGCGCAGCGGCGGGATCTCCGAGAGGGTGCCGACGAAGGTGGTCTTGCCGACCGCGAAGTGACCGGTGATCAGCAGCTTGGCCGCGGTGGTGACGCCCGCGCCGAGGTACTCCACATCCGTCAGCGGGGTGGCCGTCGGTTCAGAGCCGGGCCCGTAGACCATCGAGCACCTCCTGCAGCAGTTGGGATTCGGGGAGTTGGGCGCGCGGCACGGCGGCGCGGGTGAGCAGGTGGCCGCTGTCCACCAGGTCGCCGAGCAGCACCTTGGTCACGCTGACCGGCAGCCGCAGGTGCGCGGCGACCTCGGCCAGCGAGAGCGCACCGCGGGCGCACAGTTCGACCATCCGCCGCTTCTCCGGGCTGAGCCCGCCGGTCGGCCGGCCCGGCACCGCGCTGACCAGGGTCACCAGGTCGAAGGTGTTCCGGGTGGGCTGCGAGCGCCCGTCGGTGACCACGTACGGCCGCACCAGCCCCTGCTCGCGCCGGGGGCGGCTCACCGGGTGCTCCCGGCATCCTGCCGCGGCGGTGTGCTCAGCTCCCGGCCGAGCCGGTCCACCAGCTTCTGCATCCGGTAGCTGACCGCCTCCATGTCCACCGACTCGCCGGCGGAGACCGCGAGATAGGCCCCGGGGCCGGCGGCGACCAGGAAGACGTAGCCGCCGGCGAACTCGATCAGGGTCTGCCGCCAGGCGGTCGGCTCGGGCTCGCAGAAGCCCGCCGTGCTGCGGCTGATCGACTGCAGGCCGGAGAGCGCGGCGGCCTGGCGCTCCGCCTCGTCCCGGCCGATGCCCGCGGAGTGGGCCCGCAGCAGCCCGTCGGCGGAGAGCAGGATCGCGTGCCGCGCCTCGGGGACCAGCAGCAGGTCGTCGAGCATCCAGCCCAGGTCGTTGGTCGCGTGGCTCTGCAGCCGGATGTTCATCGGAGCTCCTTGCGGGGATCGTCGGGGCGGCTGCCGGGGGATCAGCCGGGGAACGGGCCGGTCGGCTCGTCGGGGGTGCGGCCGGCCCGGGTGCCGCGGGCGAAGGCGCCCAGGCGGCGGGCGGTGGTCTCGGCGTCGGCGGTCCAGTCGGGGACCGGCTCGTGGGCGGGGGCGTCGGATGCGCGGCGGCCGGGTGCGTCGGGGGCGTACTCGACCGCGGCGGCCTCGGGCAGCGGCTCGCGGCGCCGGCGGCGGGGCAGCCCGCCGGCGGTCCGGGCGGCCTCGGCGGACGGTACGGGGGTCGGGCCGGCGGGTGCCGCGTGCCGTCCGGGCGACGGGACGGACGGCACGCCGGTGGCCTCCGGTTGGGTCAGCAGCGCGCTGGGCAGGAAGAGCACGGCGCGCACCCCGCCGTACGGGGAGCGGGTGTCGACCGAGACGCTGAAGCCGTAGCGGGCGGCCAGCACGCCGATCACCGCGAAGCCGAACTGCGGCGGGTCGCCGAGTCGGGTGACGTCCACCAGCCGCTGCCCGCTGAGCAGTTCGCCGGCCTGCCGGGCCTCCCGCGGGTCCATCCCGACACCCGCGTCGTCGATCACGATGCAGGCGCCGTTGTGCGCGGGCTGCAGGTTGACCTCGACCGTGGTGTTGGGCTGCGAGTGCCGGGCCGCGTTGTCCAGCAGCTCGGCGACCGAGAGCACCACCGGCTCGACCGCGCGGCTGACCACCGCCAGCTCGATCTGGGTGCGCACCTCGACCCGCCGGTAGTCGCGGATCCGGGACTTCGCACCGCGCACCACGTCGCTCAGCGCGGAGGCGGCGCGCTGGCGGCCCGGCCAGGAGCCGCAGAGCACCGCGATGGCCTGGGCGCGGCGCCCGAACTGGGAGTTGGCGTGGTCGACCTGGAGCAGGTCGTGCAGCACCTCGGGCCGGTCGTGTCGCTCCTGCATCTCGGAGATGGCCACCTGTTGCTCGTTGGCCAGCCCCTGGAGCGCCCGCATGGCGCCCTTGAGAGCCGCCTTGGCGGACTGGTCGGCGCGCTGCTGGGCCCGGTCCACGGCGCTGCCGAACTGCTCGACCACCGCCCGCAGGTCCCGCGCGAACAGGGTGCCGTGCAGCCGGGGGTGGACCGGTTCGGAGGTGGGGGGCGGTGCGGGGCGTCCACCCGCGGCCAGTGCCGGCAGCCGGACGGTCGCCAGCCGGTGGGCCTCCTCGTCACGGACCCGGACCGCTTCCTCCAGCGCTCGCACCGACCTGGCCAGTGTCCGCCCGGCCGCCCGCTGGCGCAGCAGCAGTACCACGGTCACCAGCAGCCCGGCGCCAAGACCCCAGGTCACCGCCTCAGGCATGTGTTGCATCATCAAGTTCCTTGAGCAGGAGGACGGTTGGCCGCCACGAAGCGTTCTCCTGAGCGGCAGGCGCGGATCATCTAACCAGAATTGACCACTCATTGTCAGAAAAGCGTCTCGGAAAGTGATCTGACCAACACTTTCCTGCCGGTGGGTGGCGGAAGGCCGCCGACCGCTGCTCGCCGGGCGGCCCGGCTACCATTCCGGGCTATGAATCAGGCAGCACGGGGGGAGCCTGGCGGTACTCCGGCCCTCCCATCCCCACCGGTCCCGCTCACCGACCACTACATCGTCTGCGGCGGCAACGCCCTCGCCCACCGGCTGATCCTGGAACTCGTCGAGCACTACGACGTCCCGGTGGTGGCCGTGATCCCCGGGCGGGACCGGGGTCACGGCCCGCGGATCGAGCAACTGGCCGGGTTGGCGGCGGTGTTGGAGTACGCCTCGGTCTCCGACGAGGCACTGCGCGCGGCCGGCGTGGGCAGCGCCCGCGGGATCGCGCTGGTCGACGGTGACGACCAGGGCAACATCCACTCCGCACTGAGCGCCCAGGGTCACAATCCGGACATCCGGATCGCGCTGCGGATGCACAACCAGCGGCTCGGCGAGCAGGTGCAGAGCCTGCTGCGGAACTGCGCGGCACTGTCCGGCTCGGCCACCGCCGCGCCCGCCTTCGCCAACGGCGCGCTGGCCCGGCCCAACTCGGTGCGGGTCGGCGACCGTTACCTCTACGTCGCGTACGACCGGGACATCCGCGCCGGCCACCTCTGCGTGGCCGCCGACCGGATCGACCGGCAGGACCTCGGCCGGCTGCGGCTGCTGCCGGACGGCGACTCCAGCGCGGCCGAGTTCGTCCGGCTGGCGACCGTGACGGGCGACGGCGGCCCGGCGGTGCCCGATCCGCGCGAGGACGGCGAGGGGGTGGCCGTGCTGCAGACCCTGCCCACCGAGCCGCGGGTGCGGGTGTCCTGGTGGACCCGGCTGCGCTACCGGCTGGTCGACCTGCTGCGCTTCTTCACCGGCGCCCGGATCAGGCTGGTGCTGGCCACCGCGTTCGCCGCCATCGTGCTGTCGTTCCTGCTGATCCTGCACTTCAGTCGGAGCTTCGGCTGGACCGTCTACCTCACCCTGCTCGACATGGCCGGCGCCGCCCAGCCCGACTCTCCCACCGACCCGGCCGGCGGCACCGGCGGCAGCTGGCAGCGGGTGGCCCAGGTGGTGATCACCTTCTGCGGCATCGCCATCGTGCCGATGGTCACCGCGATCATGGTCGACATCCTGGCCACCGGGCGGCGCGGGCTGGCCAAGCCGCCGGGCGCGGGGCTGCGCGACCACGTGGTGGTGGTCGGGCTGGGCAACGTCGGGACCAGGGTCGCCGGCCTGCTGCACGAGTTGGGCGTCCCGGTGGCCTGCCTGGAACGGGACCCGCGGGCCCGGGGGATAGCCGCCGTGCAGGCCCTGGGCATCCCGGTGGTGGTCGGCGAGGCGCCACTGGCCGACCAGCTCCGGCAGGCCCGGGCCGGGTACAGCCGGGCGGTGGTCGCGGTGACCGACGACGACGCGGTCAACCTGGAGGCGGCACTGGAGGCCCGGGCGCTGCGCGAGAGCGTGCGGATAGTCGTTCGACTGTTCGATGACGACTTCGCCCGGCACGTGTACGCCACGCTGGGCAACGTCGCCTCGCGCTCGGTCTCCTACCTGGCCGCACCCGCCTTCGCGGCGGCCCTGATGGGCCGCGAGGTGCTCGGCACGCTCTCGGTCTTCCGGCACGTGCTGCTGATCGCCGAACTGACGGCCGAGCCGGGCGGGGCGCTGGTCGGGCGGGGCCGCAAGGAGCTGGAGGCGCTGGGCGGCGTGCGGGTGCTCGCGGTGCGGCCGGCCGGACGGGTGGACGGCTACCTGTGGAACTACGCGGACCGCAGCCGCGGGCTGGGGCCGGGCGATCGGGTCGTGGTGGCCGCGACCCGGGGCGGGCTGGGCCGGCTGAGCACCGAGGTGCCGGTGGAGGGTGGCCGGCTCGTCTGACCGCCCCGGCTCCCCTTGACTCGCCCTTTGCCCTTCCTTTACTCTGGACTGTCTTCGTCGGCGAGTCGCCCCGTGCCGGGGCGGCCCTCCGTGGCGAAGGCAGCCCGCTCCTGTGGGGGAGCGGGTGCCCGGTACCGGGGAAGGGCTGGCAGTGGCGTGGCGGGTGGGAGTGGCTCGACCGGCGACGCCGTGGGTGCCGCTCGGCCTTCCCCGCGGCCGCCTGGCCGGGCTCCGCTGTCCGTCGCGGAGCCCGGCGGGGCGGACTTCCTACGACTGGTCACCGCCTCCGAGTGGCGCGCCCCCGCCCGTGAGCCGCGTGCCTACGCCCGGGCGGTGACCCCGCTCGGCATGGTGGTGCTGGTCCGCGGGCCGGCGCTGCGGGGCGGGGTCGAGGCGCTGACCGAGGGCTGGGAGGAGTGGCGGCTCAGCCTGGACGGCCGGGACCTGATGACCGTCCATGATCTCGGCGCCCCCGGGCCGCCGGCCCGGCGGCGGGCCCGTCGCACGGTGCACGGGCTGCTGCTGCCGGCGGTCCCGGGGGGCGGGGCGGCCGGAGACCTGACGCTGACCGCCCGGCGCTCGCCGCGCGCCGCGCGGCGGGCCGTGGCCCTGAGCGGGCCGTTCGGTGCGCTGACCTTCCGCCGCCAGCGGCTCGAGGTGGTGCTGGTGGATTCGCGCGGGCAGCTGCTGGCGCGGCTCGGCGCCGAGGGCTGGCGAGGGACGGCGCTCGCCGACCCGGTGGTGCTCGGCGCGGTCTGCCTGTTCCACTGGGCCGAGTTGGCGGACCTGCTGCCGCCGCCGGGGTCAGCGCGGCAGGAGTGACGCCCGGCGCCAGAGCGCCTGCGAGTGGCGGTCGATGATCCCGAGCTCGGTGAAGAAGGCGATCGCCTTGCGGGCCCAGTCCGCCTTGGTGGCCTGCCAGTTGGGGTTCTGCGCGGCGATCGTGCGGGCCTGCCGCGGGTCCAGGCCGGCCAGCGCGTAGACCCGCGGGTTGATCACCTCGTTGACCGCCTCGTACGCCAGCACCGCGATCACCCGCCGGAACACCGCCCGCCGCGCCGGGCTCATCCGGGCCCAGCGTCGCTCCAACTCCGGTTTGGCGTACCCGATGTGGCGGGCCTCCTCGATCACGTGGATCCGCGCGATCGAGCGGGCCAGTGGCTGCAGGCTCTCGTCGCGGACCATCTCGCGCTGCATCGCGTCGGTGAACTCCTCGACGAAGATGGCGCCCGCGAAGGTCAAGGTGGTGTCGTTGAGCAGCAGATGGAGCTTGCCGCGACGGTAGGCCCGCCGGCTCGGGCGGGCGGAGGGGTAGCCGGTCCGGGTGATGTACCTGGCGAACATCATCGAGTGGCGGCACTCGTCGGCCACCTCGGTCAGCGCGTACTGGGCGTGCCGGGTGGTCAGGTCGCCGTCGTAGACGTGCCGGACCAGGCCGTCCATCAGGATCAGCTCGAACCAGATGCCCGCCGCCGTGACGCTGGCCAGCTCGTGCACGCTGAGCTGGGCCCGCTGGCGCGGTGTCAGGCCGTGCCAGAGCTGGGTGCCGTAGAGCGAGACCCGGTGCGGGGGTATCGCGAACTGCTCGGGGTCGATCGGGGCGTCCCAGTCGACCTCGGTCAGCGGGTCGTGGGAGTGCCTGGCGGAGACGGTCAGCAACCGCTGGGCGTTCTGTTCGCGGGCTGCCAGAGCGGTGGGGGAGAGGTCGCGCACGGGGCTGCTCCTGCTGGTGCGTCGGGTGGATCGGAGGCTAGTCGGGGGTGTTGGGGCCGCCGAGGGCGCGCAGCGAGAAGGCGATCAGGGCGGGGACCAGGTCGTCGGGAGCCCGTCCGCCGTCGGCGAGCGGGCCGACCAGTGCCTCGCTGACCCCGCCGACCAGCAGGGCGGCGGTCAACTGCGGCTCCTGCTGGGGGAGTCGGCCGGCCAGCACGCCCTCGGCGATCCGCGCGGCGATCACGTCTCGGAAGGCCCGGCGGAAGACCAGTCGCTCGGCCTCCACCTCCGGGTCCACCGGCTCGGCGAGCAGTGCGTAGGCCAGCCGGGGGGCGCCGAGCGCACGACCGGCGAAGGTGCCGATCACCGAGGCGACCTGGGCGTGCAGGTCGCCCTCGAAGGCGGCGGCGGTGCGGACCGCTGCCACCTCCCGGCCGACCACCGTGCGGAACAGCTCGGCGACCAGCTCGGCCTTGCTCGGGAACGAGCGGTACACGCTGCCGGTGGCGATCTTGGCCCGGTCCGCCACCGCCGCCACCGAGCAGGCGGCGTAACCGCGTTCGGCGAGCAGTTCGGTCGCGGCGGCGAGCACCGCGGCGCGCTGGGCGTTGAGCCGGGCTTGCACCGCAGGCGTCTTCCGGTAGGCCACGGCAAGAAGTGAAGCAGCGGTTCAGAGCTTCAGCAAGACCCCACGCAGCAGGTTCTCCGACAGTTCCCGGTCGGCCCGGTCGGCCCGGGTCGGCGGTGACCGGGGCGAGGCCACCGAGCGGGCTCAGCGCGGAGGGCGGGCCGAGGGCGGGGCACGGCCTCCTCCGGATCACCTCCGCGCCCGCGCCCGCTGCCCCCGGCCCGCGCCCCTAGACCACCGGCGCGGCCAGTGAGAGCCCGAAGCGGCCCGCCGGGTCGGTCCACCACTCGGTCAGCGCGAAGCCGGCCGCGGCCAGCTCCCGGGCCACCCCCTCGCGACGGAACTTGGCCGAGATCTCGGTGCGCAGTTCCTCACCCGCGGCGAAGTGCACCGCCAGGTCCAGCGCCGGGAGCTTGACGGTCTGCGCCGAGCGGGAGCGCAGCCGCATCTCGATCCACTCCCGCTCGGCGTCCCAGAGCGCGACGTGCTCGAAGGCCGTCGGCTCGAAGTCGGCGCCCAGCTCACGGTTGAGCACGTTGAGCACGTTCCCGTTGAACTCCGCGGTCACCCCGGCCGCGTCGTCGTACGCGGCGATCAGCACGGCCGGGTCCTTGACCAGGTCGGTGCCGAGCAACAGGTGGTCACCCGGGGCGAGTTCGGCGCGCAGCGCGGCCAGGAAGAGTGCCCGCTCGTCGGGCAGCAGGTTGCCCAGCGTGCCGCCGAGGAAGACCACCAGCCGCGGCGCCGGCACCTCGTGCGGCAGGGCCAGGCTGGCGGTGAAGTCGGAGACCACCCCCTGCACGTCCAGGCCCGGGTACTCGGCGACGAGTTGGTGCCCGGCCTGCTCCAGCGCGCTGGCGCTGACGTCCACCGGCACGTAGCACTCCAGGGTGCCCGCGGCGCGCAGCCCGTCCAGCAGCAGTCTGGTCTTCTCCGAGGAGCCGGAGCCCAGCTCGACCACGGTCCGGGCCCGGGTGGCCGCGGCGATGTCGCCGGCCCGGGTGGCCAGGATGGACCGCTCGGCCCGGGTCGGGTAGTACTCGGGCAGCCGGGTGATCTCCTCGAACAGCTCGCTGCCCCGACTGTCGTAGAACCACTTCGGCGGCAGCCACTTGGGGTCCGCGGTCAGCCCGTGCCGGACGTCCTCGCGCAGCGCGCGGTCGAAGTGGCCGGTCGGCAGCAGCTGGGTGAGTTCGAAGACGGTCATGGCTGGTGGTCCCTTCGGGTCGGGGCGGGGGCACGGTCGGCGAACGGCGAGGGGAGCGGGCAGATGGTCACCGCGTCCGGGGTGGCCAGCAGCAGCGAGCGGTCGGGCACCGGGACCCAACCCGGGCCGTCGTCGCCGGGCTCGGAGGCGACCAGTACCGAGTGGCCCAGCTCCAGCCGGTGGAACAGGGTGTCCCCCCAGGTGGTGGCGGCGATCAGGCGGCCGTCGGTGATCAGCAGGTTGAGCCGGGCGTCGGCGTGCCGGACGATGTCCCGGACGGTGCCGGCGAGCGCCTCGCCCGGGTCCTTGCCGGCCCGTAGTCGGCGCGCCAGCAGCGCCCAGACCAACGCCGAGTCGCAACCCGCGGCGAGCCCGAGCAGGTCGGCCGGCGGCAGCAGCGCGGCCAGCTCGCCGCTCGCCGCCGGCCAGCCGGGCAGCACGCCGTTGTGGCTGAAGAGCCAGTCGCCGTCGGCGTACGGCGCGGCGGCGGCCGCCCCGGGCGCGGTGCCGGCGGTGGCGGAGCGGACGGCGGCCAGCACGGCCCGGCTGCGCACCACCCGGGCCAGGTCGGGGAGGTTCTCGTCGGCCCAGATCGGGCCGGCCTGCCGGTAGCGGGCGGGCAGCGGGTCGCCGTCCGCGTACCAGCCGACGCCGAAGCCGTCCGCGTTGACCGTGCCGTAGCGCTGCAGGCGCGGTGCCCAGGACTGCCGGTACAGCCCGTACGGCGGGTCCATGACCAGCTCGGCCAGCGGCACGGCCGGTCCCAGGTAGGCGAGGTGACGGCACATCAGCTTCCGTCCCGAACGTCCCTGGCGGTGCGGAAGCCGGCGAAGATCTGCCGCCGGATCGGGTAGTCCCAGTTGCGGAAGGTGCCGCGGCAGACGACCGGTGCCAC
Organism: Kitasatospora sp. NPDC024654; assembly: GCF_055559155.1. Classification (NCBI taxonomy): domain Bacteria; kingdom Bacillati; phylum Actinomycetota; class Actinomycetes; order Kitasatosporales; family Streptomycetaceae; genus Kitasatospora; species Kitasatospora sp. NPDC024654. The sequence goes on along the minus strand of NZ_JBVHLF010000047.1, from coordinate 13,167 downwards.
GGCGAAGCTGCCGCCGCGCAGCACCTTGTACTCGGCGGCCCGGCCCGGCTCGGCGAAGAAGACCTCCGAGTACTCCCGGTAGGGCCAGGCCCGGAATCCGGGGTAGGGCGCGAAGTCGGAGGCCGTCCACTCCCAGACGTCACCGATCAACTGCCGTGCACCGTAGGGTGATTCGCCCTCCGGGTAGCTGCCGACCGGGGCCGGCTGGAGGTGTCGCTGGCCGAGGTTGGCGTGCTCCGGGGCGGGCGCCGCGTCGCCCCAGGGGAAGCGCCGGGAGCGGCCGGTGGCCGGGTCGTGCCGGGCGGCCTTCTCCCACTCGGCCTCGGTGGGCAGCCGGCGCCCGGCCCAGCGCGCGTAGGCGTCCGCCTCGTACCAGCTGACGTGCAGCACCGGCTCGGCGGGCGGGACCGGTTCGGTGCGGCCGAACCGGCGGCGCAGCCACTGCCCGCCGTCCCGGCTCCAGTAGAGCGGCGCGGTGAGGTCGGCGGCCTGTCGGTGCCGCCACCCCTCGACGGTCCACCAGCGCGGGTCGTGGTAGCCGCCGTCCTCGACGAAGAGCTGGTAGGCGGCGTTGCTCACCGGTGTGGTGTCCAGCGCGAAGGCGGGCAACTCCACCTCGTGGGCCGGCCGTTCGTTGTCCAGCGCCCACGGCTCGGTGTCCGTCCCCATGGTGAACGGCCCCGCGGGGACCAGGACTTCGGACGGCCAGTCGGCGTGCCCGGCCTCCGCTGGGGCCGGCGCGGTGAGCACCGGCGCGCCCTGCCTGAGCTGATGGGTGATCAGCATCGTTTCGTCGTGCTGCTGTTCGTGCTGGGCGATCAGGCCGAACGCGAACCCGGCCCGCAGCAACGGCGGTCCGGCCAGCTCGACGCCCTCCAGCAGGTCCAGTACCCGGCCGCGCACCTCGTGCGCGTAGGCCCGGGCCTCGGCGGGCGGGAGCAGCGGCAGGCTGGGGCGCTCGGCGCGAGGATGCTCGAACGCGTCGTAGAGCGGGTCGATCTCGGGGTGCATCGGCTCCCGGCCGCCGACGTTGCGCAGCAGCCACAGCTCCTCCTGGTTGCCGATGTGCGCCAGGTCCCAGACCAGTGGCGACATCAGCGGGGAGTGCTGGGCGGTCAGGTCGTGGTCCTCGACGCAGTCGGTCAGGCTGGCGGTGCGGGACCGGGCGGCCAGCAGCTCGCCGGCGATCGCCTCGCGCAGCTGCTCGTCGGTACGGTCCGCCGGGTTCGCGGTGGCGGGGTCGGGGTTCAACACGGTGCGGCCTCCTCGGACGCGGGGCGCGGGCCGGGCCCGTCCAGCTGGTCGTCCGCCGGGCAGCGGCCCCGGGCGGTGTAGCGCTCGGCGAACTCGGCCACCGCGGCGCACAGCCGCTCGTCCGCACCGAGCCCGGGCAGCGCGGCGTCCGCCGCCGCGAAGCAGCCCAGCGCGGCCCGGCGCAGCACCGGGTCGTCCACCGCCCGGGTGGCCGCCCGGGCCCAGGCGGCGCCGCGCGGACCGGGCTCGGCAGCGGCGGCGGTGAGCGGTTCGAGCGCCTCCAGGGCCGCGTCGGCGGCCTTCGGGTCGGCGAAGAGCGCCGCGGTCAGCGCGGCCGGCACCTGCCAGCCGTCCCCGGGCTGGGCGTCGATCATGCGCAGCTCCAGGTAGCCGCGCGGCCGCACCGGCGGGAAGAGCGTGGTGATGTGGTAGTCCAGGTCGGCCAGGGTGGGCCGCCGCCCGTCCGGCCGGTCCAGCCAGTCGCGGAAGGTCAGCCCGGTCGGGGCGTCCCAGGGCTCGCCGGCCGGGCAGCGCACGCAGAGCACGGCGGCGTCCAGTACGTACCGGGCCCAGGCGGCCCGCGGATCGCCGTCCAGGGTGGCCGGGGCCTGGGTGCGGCTCGGGTCCATCCGGGACCAGACGATCTGCCGGGTGGACCGGTAGCCGGTCGGGCGGCCGTCCAGCAGGGGTGAGTTGGCGAAGGCGGCGACCAGCACCGGGCCCAGCCGGTGGGCTAGTAGCCAGCGCTCCCGGAAGCCCAGCGGGCCGTCCTGGTCGGTGCCGGCGTCCAGGCAGACCTGCATCGAGGCGGTCTGGCACATCATGATCCGGCCCCACGGCCCAGCCCGGTCGAAGTACCGCTCCATCGCGACGTAGCGGGGGCGGCGCAGCAGCACCCGGCGCTCGTGTCGGTGCGGTTCGGTGCCGTAGCCCGTCAGGGTGAGGCCCTGAGCGGCGAAGGCGGTCCGCAGCGTGGCGAGGTCGCGCCGGGTGGCGTCGAGGCAGCTGATGAGATCGTCGGCGGCCTGGGAGCTGAGCTCGACCTGGCCGCCGGGCTCCCGGGTGACCAGGGAGCCGTGCGCGAGGAGCGGTTCTTCGGGGTCCAGGCCCAGCGCGTCGAGCGCGGCCAGGGCCCGGCCGGGGTCGAGGGCGGCCTGCGGTCGTTCGGCGTCGTGGACCAGCCATTCCAACTCGACCCCGACCCGTCCGGGCGGTCCGATCTTGAAGCATGTGCTGGCCACGTAGGCCTCGGCTGATGACTGGGTCAGCGGAGTCACGGTGGGGGGTGCCTGCGGAGCGGCGCCGAGAGGGAGGTCAGACGGCCGTGCGATGTTCAAGGTTCACCGTCCTGGTCGGGTTGCTGGGCCAACCGCTCTATCTGCCCAGTCTGCGACGACCCACACGGGCGCGCCGGGTCGAGGCCGGCCGTGGGGGGATCGTCGCTGGTCGGAGCCGGCAACCGGGTGAGTGAGGTGAGTCACACCTGACGAAACCGGCGGCCGGGCGGAAATATCCGGGGACGGATTCCCCGTTTGCCGTACAGTCGATGGAAGTGGGGAACTTCTCCCCGGAAAGGAGCGCCGAGATGGGCACCGTGCAGACCGCGCCGGACGTGCCGGCCGAGTCGACCATCGCCAAGCCGGCGCACCGACTCCGGGCGGACGCCACCCGCAACCGGGAGCGGATCATCACCGCCGCCCGGGAGATCTTCGCCGAGGCCGGTCCCGACGCGCCGCTGGACGACATCGCCAAGCGTGCCGGGGTGGGCAACGCGACCCTCTACCGCAACTTCCCGGACCGGGTCTCGCTGATCCGGCAGGTCGCGGTGTCGGTGATGGAACGGATCCTGGCCCAGGCCGAGCGGTCGGCGGTCGACGGCACCGAGCCCTTCGAGGCGCTCTCGCGTTTCGTCCACGTCGCCGCCGAGGAGCGGATCGGCGCGCTCTGCTCGCTGCTCTCGGAGCGGTTCGACCCGCTCGACGAGCAGCTGATGGCGCCCCGGATCCGGTTGGAGACGGCCCTGGAGGAGCTGATGGGGCGGGCCCGCCGGGCCGGCCGGCTGCGCGCCGACGTCGGTCCCGGTGACCTGATGGTGGCGCTCTCCCAGCTCACCCGGCCGGTCCCGGGCAGCTTCTGCCTGGACGTCGCGCCCTTCATCCACCGCCACCTGCACCTGCTCCTGGACGGCCTGCGAACCCCCACCCCGTCGGCCCTGCCGGGTCGTCCCGCCACGCTGGAGGACCTGCGGCGCAGCTGACCGCCCGACCCGGCTCCCGATCCCGACTTCTGAATTCCCGTTGAACTTCTGACTTTCCCGCTTCCGCACTCGAACGTCGGCACGTCCGACGCTGCCCTCCGCACGTCCGTACGTCTGCATCAGCCAGTTCTCTGACCTCGTTAGGTGAGTACCTCCATGTCTGAAACGGTCCACCAGGCCGATCCCCGGCGCTGGAAGGCGCTGGGCTTCATCGGCCTCGCCCAGCTGATGGTGGTCCTGGACGCCACCATCGTGAACATCGCCCTGCCCTCCGCGCAGCGCAGCCTCGGCTTCTCCGACACCAACCGCCAGTGGGTGATCACCGCCTACGCGCTGGCCTTCGGTGGCCTGCTGCTCTTCGGTGGCCGGATCGCGGACCTCTGGGGCCGCCGCCGGACCTTCATCACCGGCCTGATCGGCTTCGCGCTGTCCTCCGCGATCGGTGGCGCCGCGGTCAGCACCGGGATGCTGATCGGTGCCCGCGCGATGCAGGGCATCTTCGGCGCGCTGCTGGCGCCGGCCGCGCTCTCGCTGCTCTCGGTGATGTTCTCCGACGCGCACGAGCGGGCCAAGGCCTTCGGCATCTACGGCGCCATCGCCGGTGGTGGCGGCGCGGTCGGCCTGATACTCGGCGGCGTGCTCACCGAGTACCTCAACTGGCGCTGGACCTTCTACATCAACGTCCCGTTCGCGGTGATAGCCGTGACCGGTGCGATCCTGGTGATCCGCGAGCCGGGCGGCGCCCGTAACCGCAACAAGCTCGACATCCCAGGTGTGCTGCTGGTCTCCACCGGCCTGGTCTCGCTGGTCTACGGCTTCACCAAGGCCTCCGAGGACGGCTGGACCTCCGGCGTGACGCTCGGCCTGTTCGCCGCCGCCGTCGTGCTGCTGGCCGCGTTCACGCTGGTGGAGAGCCGGACCAAGGCCCCGCTGCTGCCGCTGCGGGTGGTGCTCGACCGCAACCGTGGTGGCGCCTACCTCTCGCTCGGCCTGGCCGTGATCGGGATGTTCGGGCTCTTCCTCTTCCTGACCTACTACCTGCAGAACGTCCTCGGCTACTCGCCGGTCATGACCGGTGTCGCCTTCCTGCCGATGGTCGCGGGCATGATCACCGGTTCGACCCAGATCGGTGCCCGGCTGATGAACCGGCTGCCGGCCCGGGCGCTGATGGGCCCCGGCTTCCTGGTCGCCTCCGTCGGCATGCTGATCCTCACCCAGATCAAGATCGACTCCTCCTACTGGCTGATCCTGCCGGGTCTGATCCTGATGGGTCTCGGCATGGGTACCGCGTTCATGCCGGCGATGAGCCTGGCGACCTTCCGGGTCCGCCCGCAGGACGCGGGTGTGGCCTCGGCCATGGTCAACACCTCGCAGCAGGTCGGCGGCGCCATCGGCACCGCGCTGCTGAGCACCATCGCCACCAGCGCCGGCACCTCGTTCGTCAAGTCGCACGTCGGCAAGCTGCCCCCGCAGCTGCTCGGCGCCGAGGCCCAGGTGCACGGCTTCGCCACCGCGATCACCTGGTCGTTCGGCATCCTGCTGCTGGCCGCGGCGATCGCCGTGACGCTGCTGAACGGTGGCGGCAAGAGCAACCTGGCCGCCGCCTCGGGCGAGCACGAGGACGCGCCGATCCCGGTCATGGCGCACTGACCGGCTGAGCGCGGGCGTACGACGGCACCGTCCCTCCCCCCGCGGAGGGGCGGTGCCGTCGGTTCGTGGGGCCCGGTGGGGAAGGCGTCTCAGTGGCCGGCCAGGTCGAAGGCGGCCGCGACGATCCCGTACTGGGCGGCGAACGAGGCGCCGTCGCGGTCGGTCGGGGTGAGCGAGTAGACCACGTCCCGGCCCCCGTCCCGGGTGGCGAAGACACCGCTGCTGTAGCCGGGGCGGCTGCCGGTCTTGCCCCAGAGCACGGTGCCGTCGGGCGCGGTGAACCGCATCAGCCCGGTGCTGAAGCAGGCCCGACCCTCGGCCGGGCCGATGGCGCAGTTCGGGTTCTGGAAGTTCGGCACGTCCGGCACCGCGAACAGCTCGGCCTGCTGCGCGGGTGGCAGCAGGCGGCCGCCCAGCAGTGCGGTCAGGAAGCGGTCCAGATCGGGTGCGCTGGAGAGCAGGCCGCCCTCGGCCCACGGCCAGGGGCTCTGCTCGGTGACGTCGGCCTGCTCGGTGGAGCCGTCCGGGGCGTCGAGGGTCAGGTAGGCGTGCGCGGTCGGGTGCGGTAGCCGGGTGTCGTCGGCGGCCGGGACGGAGGTGTGGCTCAGCCCGAGCGGACGCAGGATCCGCTGGTTCACCTCCTGTGCGTAGGGCCGGCCGGTGACCCGCTCGATCAGCAGGCCGGCCAGGAAGTAGTTGACGCCGTTGTACTGCTGCGCGGTGCCCGGTGCGAACTGCATCGGGCGGCTGACGGCGTCGGCCACCACCTGCTGCGGAGTCCAGCTCTCGGTCCGGTGGTCGACGAACCACTGGGCGCTGCCGTCGTCGCCGAAGTCACCGCCGGTGGGCAGACCACTGGTGTGGTTGAGCAACTGCCGTACGGTGATCGGGGGGTAGGAGGCCGGCAGGGTGCCGGGCAGGTACTGCTGGACGGTGCCGTCCAGGTCGAGTCGGTGCTCGGCGGCCAGTTGCAGCACCACGGTGGCGGTGAAGACCTTGGAGATGCTGCCGATCCGGAACCGGCCGTCGGCCGCCACCGGACGGCCGGTGGCCAGGTCGCCGCTGCCGGAGGTGCCCGACCAGCGGCCGTCCGCGCCGTCCACCAGGACCACCGCGCTGGTCAGTTGGGCGTTCGGCAGTCCGGCGATCGAGGCCCGTAGTGCCTGGGCGTTCGGCGGTGGCAGCGGGCCGGCGGCCCGGGCGCCGGTCGCCGCCCCGGCGGTGAGCGCGACCACCAGCGCGCCGATCACTCCGGCACCGGACCAACGACGCCGCTTGGAAGAGGGGTTGACGGCACTTCTGGTCATCTCGGAACTCCTCGGCGGTGGTTCACGACTCGGTCGGTGACATCGGATGAGTCTGCTCCGCCGCCCGCGCCCGGCCATCCGGGATCCACCCTGAGCGGTCCCTGACCCGGCCCTGGGGCGGGTCCGGGGGCAACCCCGAAACCCGCTGGCCGGTCGGACCAGCGGGTCCGTAGGATCCCGCCATGACAGCACCTGTGTACCCGCCCAAGCCCAGGCCCGGCGACCGGGTCGCGATCGTCTCCCCGTCCGGCGGGGCGGCCGAACGCTTCCCGCAGCCCTACGAGTTGGGCCTGCGCCGGCTGCGCGAGGAGTTCGGGCTGATACCGGTGGAGTACCCGGGCTCCCGTCGGCTCGCCACCACCCCGCGGGAGCGGGCCGCCGACCTGCACGCGGCCTTCGCCGACCCGGACATCAAGGCGGTCATCGCCAGCCTCGGCGGTGAGGACCAGATCACCGTACTGCCGTACCTGGACCGCGAGTTGATCCGCGCCAAGCCGAAGCCGTTCTTCGGGTACAGCGACAACACCAACCTGCTGCTCGTGCTGCGCAACCTCGGTGTGGTGAGCTACCACGGCGGCTCGGTGATGGTCCAGCTCGGCCGCCCCGGCGCGCTGCACCCGCTGACCGTCGACTCGCTGCGCGCCGCGCTCTTCGAGCCGGGCCGGTACGAGCTGCGCGCGTCGCCACTGGTGGGCGACGAGGAGGCCGACTGGGCGGAACCGGGAAGCTTCGCGGCCGAGCCGGTGATGGAGCCCGGTCAGGGCTGGCACTGGCACCAGGGCGACCGGGTGGTCGAGGGGCTGGGCTGGGGCGGCAACCTGGAGATCCTCTCCTGGCTGCTGATGGCCGACCGGGAGATCCGGCCGGTCGGGGAGTACGCCGGGCAGGTGCTCTACCTGGAGACCTCCGAGGAACTGCCGAGCGCCGCCGAGGTGTACCGGATCCTGCGGAACATGGGCGAGCGCGGGCTGCTGCGGCAGTTCCCGGCGGTGCTGCTGGCGCGGGCCAAGGCCTGGAACTTCCAACGGCCGCTGGCTGCCGAGGCCAAGGCGGCCTACCGGGCCGACCAACGCGCGGCGGTCCTGCGGGCGTTGGCCGAGTACGCGCCGCGGGCGATGGCCGTCTTCGACGTCGACTTCGGGCACACCGACCCGCAGCTGGTGCTGCCCTGCGGGGGCCGGATCCGGGTGGACGGGCCGGCCAGGCGGATCAGCGTCGAGTACTGAGGGTGCTCACGGCCGCAGCGTGCCGACCACCGAGCAGAGGTCGGGGGCGAGGATGAGCTCGGTGGCGCGCAGGTCGGGGTGGTCCAGCCAGTGCAGCCGCGCGGTGTCGGGGCGGCCCCGGAATCGCGGGGGACGGCCGGGGGAGGGGGTGAAGTCGTCCACCACCAGGGTGCCGCCGGGGCCGAGGAGGCGGCGTGGGTCGGCCGCCGGCCCGGCATCCTTGCCCTGGCCGCCGCCGTCCAGCACCAGCAGGTCGAACGGGCCGCGCCGGTAGAGCTCGGTCCAGTCGGCGCGGACGACCTCGACCTGCGGCAGTCCGGCGAACACCTCGGCCGCCACGGCCGCCCGGGCCGGGTCGCGCTCCACACTGACCAGTCGCGCCCCGGGCGCGGCCCCGCTGGCGAGCCAGGCCAGGCCCACCCCGCAGCCCGTACCCGTCTCGCCGATGCGACCGGCTGCCCCGGCCGCCAACGCGCTGATCAGCCGGCCCTGCTCGGGTCGGCAGGAATGCCCGAAGCCGTGCGCCCGCGCGGCGTCCAGCGCACGGCGCACCAGCGGCGGCAGGTCGGGCAGGTCCTGGTGGGCGTCGGTACCACGCTCGGACATCGGGGGCGGCTCCACTTCGTGACAGTGCGGGACGGTACGGGCGGAGCCTTACCCGTCGGTGAGCAGTCAAACGGCCCTGTGGGCGCGGCAGAGCCAACAACTTGTCCGGCCAACTCAAATGGCCGTCCCCAGGCCTTCCGCCGTTCATCCGGCACTGCCATCATCCCTACCCGCAGGTAACTGACCCTCCGTCACCCCCTTCTGGAGGCCTCGTGTCCCCGCTCTCCCGTCGCGCCCTGCTCGGCTCGGCCGTCGCCTCCGGCGCCGCGCTGGGCCTCGGCGCGCTGCCCGGCGCCGTCCAGCAGGCGCTGGCCGCACCCTTCACGCCCGGCACGCTGGACGACGTCGAACACGTCGTGGTGTTCATGCAGGAGAACCGCTCGTTCGACCACTACTTCGGCACGCTGAACGGCGTGCGCGGGTACGGCGACACCTCGCGGGTGCGGTTCCCGGGCGGTTCGGACGTGCTGCGGCAGCGGATGCTCGGCACGGTGGGTGGCACCGAGCTGCTGCCCTGGCACCTGGACACCTCCACCAGCGACGCCCAGCGGATCTTCGACCTGGACCACTCCTGGAGCGGCACCCACAGCGCCTGGGCCAACGGCCAGTACGACAACTGGATCCCGGCTAAGTCCTGGTACACCATGGGCTACTACACCCGCCAGGACATCCCCTACCAGTACGCCCTCGCGGACGCCTTCACCCTCTGCGACCAGTACTTCTGCTCGACCATGGCCTCCACCGACCCCAACCGGCTCTACCTCTGGTCGGGCACCATCGACCCGAACGGCACCGCCGGCGGCCCGGTCACCGACAACAGCAGGACCGGCTTCACCTGGACCACCTACCCCGAGCGGCTGCAGGCCGCCGGCATCTCCTGGAAGGTCTACCAGCAGCAGGACAACTTCGACGACAACGCCCTGGCCTGGTTCAAGACCTTCCAGAACGCCCCGCAGGACTCGCCGCTCTACGTCAACGGCATGGCCCGCCGCGGTGCCGACGACTTCGCCAACGACGTCGCGGGCGGCACGCTCCCGTCGGTCAGTTGGGTGGTCGCCCCGACCGCCCAGTCGGAGCACCCGAACTACCCGCCGGCCCAGGGGGCCGACTTCACCTCCTCGTACGTGCTGCAGGCGCTGGCCGCGCACCCCGAGGTCTGGGCGAAGACCGTGGTGCTGCTCAACTACGACGAGAACGACGGCTTCTTCGACCACGTGGTGCCGCCGGTGGCGCCGGACGGCACACCGGACGAGTTCGTCAACGGCGCGCCGATCGGCCTCGGCCCCCGGGTACCGATGATCGTCATCTCGCCGTGGAGTCGTGGGGGCCGGGTCAACTCCGAGGTCTTCGACCACACTTCGGTGCTGCGCTTCCTGGAGAACTGGACCGGGGTGCGCGAACCCAACATCTCCGCCTGGCGGCGCACGGTCTGCGGCGACCTGATGTCGGCCTTCGACTTCACCACCAGCAACCGGACCTTCCCGGCCCTGCCGGACACCAAGCAGCTGCTGGCCGACCTGGCCGAGCAGGACAAGAAGGTGCTGCCGCCGCTCTTCCCGCCGATCATCCAGCAGCAGCCGCAGGTCGAGCCGGGCGACCGCCCGTCGCTGCCGACCGGTTACCGCTTCGGCTCCTCCTCACGGACCGACACCAGTACCGGACAGCTCTGGATCACCCTGGACAACCACGGCGGCCTGGGCGCCGGGATCTCGATGTACACGGTGAACTTCCGCCAGTTCGGGGCCTGGCGCTACACCCTGCCGGCCGGTGGCAGCGTGAGCGACTTCTTCAGCGCGCTCGGGGTCAGCGGCGGCCCGTACGACATCGACGCGCACGGGCCGGACGGGTTCCTGCGCGGCTACCAGGGCGACGCGCGGACCTGGTCGGACGCCACGAAGGGCCACCCGGAGGTCTCCTCGGTGGAGTCCCCGGACGGGGTGCGGATCACCCTGAGCAACCAGGGCGGCCGGCCGGTGGTCTTCACCATCGGTGCCAACTCGGCCTTCGGGGCGACCGGTTCGACGCCCCGCACGGTCACCGTCCAGCCGGGCGACAGCGCGGAGGACGTGCTGGCACCGACCGGGGCCGGGCGCTACGACTACGCGGTGACCGCCGACACCGGCGACGGGTTCCAGCGCCGGTTCGCCGGGCGGCTCCAGCCGTAGCGTCGTTGCCGAGCGGCCCGGCGCGTGGGACGTCGGGCCGCTCACACCCCCTGCGGCGCCGGTCAGTTGCGGGTGAAGGTGCGGGTGGCGGCGGCCGCTATCGCCAGGCCCAGGGTCCAGCCCAGCACGGTCAGCACCACGGTGACCACCTCGGGCAGGCCGTGGTACTGCCAGACGTCCGCCTCGCCGAAGTGGATGATCGGGATCAGGTGGTCGGCGGCGTAGAGCACCGGGTTGAACACCGACTGGTCCTCGGTGCTCACCCGTTGCGGCTTCACCGTGCTGAAGTAGGCGCTGCTGGCGACCAGCAGGCCGATCGCCCAGGCGATCGCGCGCAGCGGCCGGTAGCCGTAGCCGACCAGCAGGTCGAGCAGGTGGCCCGGAATCCGTTGCCGCCAGGGCAGTTTGCCGCGCAACACGCGCTGCTTGGCCAGCAGTACCGTCCTGGCCTCGCCGTCGTTGCCCAGGGAGCGGTAGTAGGCGGCGAGTTGCTCGTACGGCTGGGCGCGGAACCCGCCGGTCCCGACGTTCCTCTCGCGGTGGACCTGGCGGGCGAGCAGCGGCAGCCGTTGCCGGGCGTCCAGGTAGGTGCTGAAGGGGCCGTAGGTGAAGCCGTCCAGGTTGAGCCGCTCGGGCCAGTCGGCGAGGTCGTCGCGGACGCCACCCTCGGCAGAGGTCGCGTAGAGGGCCAGCAGCGCGTGCGGGGAGGCCAGGCCGCCCAGGTCGAGGTGGCCGGTGATCCGGGTGCCGGTGAGCCGGATCTCGCCACCGGTGCGGAAGCCGTAGGTCAGGTGCAGACTGCCGGTCACCAGCATCCGGCTCCCGTTGAACAGCAGCTCGTCGTTGGCCGGCGGCGCGGTCTCCGGCGTCTCCTCCGGTTCCCCCGCGACCGCCGCCGCGGCGGCCCGCTTCGCCTGCTCGGCCGTCGGGGTGGGGTGCAGCACCGCCCCGTTGAGGTTGAGGCCGCCGTCGAGGCGCGCGCCGAGCAGTTTGACCGTGCCGTACGCGGCGAACGGCCGGCTGTCCGGCTGCTTGTACCTGTTGATCCGGAACGACGCCTCGCTCGCCACGCTGAGCGAGGTGCCGTCGAACGCGCGGCCGCCCGGGCCGATCAGCGTCGCGCCGTCGAACAGCAGGCCACTGCCGATCTGCGCACCGGGCAGCCGCAGTTCGCCGACCGACACCAGCCGGCTGGCCAGCAGGCTGCGGCCGACCCGCATCCCACCGGCGTTCAGCGACTTCCCGGCGGGGGAGCTGTTCGCCAGGCGCGCCCCGTCGAGTGCCAGCTGGCCGGCGATCACCGCGTTGATGAGGCTGAACGTTCCGCTGACGGCGATCCCCCTGGCGAGCAGGCTGCCCTCGACGCGGATCCCGTCGGCGTGCACGGCGGTTCCGTCGCCGCCCTCGACCACCGCGTCCCGCAGATCGAGCGTGCCGTGTACCTGGGCGCCGTACGCGGAGAGCGTGGTCAGCCGGGAGCCGGACAGGTCGATGGCCCCGGTGGTCGCCTCGTCCAGGGTGATCGGGCCGTCGAACCGGCAGCCCCGCAGCAGCAGTTGGGAGTCGGTCCGGCCGTGGCCGACGGAGAGTTCGCCGGTGATCCGGGCGCCGGCGATCCGCACCGCCGCGACCGCGCCGGGCGCGGCCTCCCGGGCGCCCAGGAGCAGCGCCGCGATCACCTCGCCGCGGACCGCGCGCTCGGTGCCCCACCGGTCGGCGGCGGCCGGCCGGTCCAGCTCGGGGTCGCCGACCCGGAGGTCGACCAACTCCCCGTGTGGAAAGGCCTGCCAGACCCGGCGTTCGGCCGGGGTGAGCCGGCCGAGCCGGCTCGGTACATCGGTGCTCCCCACAAGGGACTGACGACTCATGACGACCATGCTGCCGTAGGGCGGCCGCCGGGCGTGACGGGACCTCGCCATCCCGCCTCGTCATCCGGCCCCGTCACTTCCAGCTGACCTTCCTCGCCGACCTGACCGGAATGTCCGCCGCCGCGCTCCGGGCGACCCCGCCCGCGCCCGCCGCGCGGACTGACCCCGGTCCTCCCGGACCGGACGGCTCCCCTCCTGGCCGTCCACGGTCCGACGGGCGGTCACCCCCCTGCCGCCCGTCGGACCACCAACCCCCCACCCGGGAGCAGTGAGCACATGAACGACCTCACCGGCAAGACCGTCGTCATCACCGGCGCCGCCCGCGGCCTGGGCGCCGAGACGGCCCGGCACGCCGTCGCCGCGGGCGCCACCGTGGTGCTCACCGACCTGCTCGACGAGGAGGGCGCGGCGCTGGCCGCCGAGTTGGGCGCCGCCGCCCGGTTCCGCCGCCACGACGTCACCTCGGAGTCGGACTGGCAGGCCGTCGCCGACTTCACGCTGGCCGAGTTCGGCCGGATCGACGGCCTGGTCAACAACGCGGGCATCGCCACCGGATCCCTGCTGGAGGCGGAGAGCGTCGAGTTCTTCCGCAAGGTGGTGGACGTCAACCTGACCGGTGTCTTCATCGCCATGAGGACGGTGATCCCGGCGATGCGGGCGGCCGGCGGCGGCTCGATCGTCAACATCTCCTCCGCCGCGGGCCTGATGGGCCTGGCGCTGACCGCCGGCTACGGCGCGTCCTAGTACTACAGGGCTAGATCTGCATCATCTGGAGGCGCATGCGCCGACGGAAGTGATGTCGCCTGGCCTCAATTTGGTGGCGGCGGCGGAGCG